>DASYNR010000001.1:0-3070 GCA_036008485.1 Candidatus Acidiferrales bacterium
ACGGCCGCCACGGCGGCGACAGTGACGAAACCTGTTCCCGTGGAAATTGTGGCGCCGGCGACAAGCTTCATTGAATCACTGCCGAATTTTCTTGGGCCGATTGGCACAGCCGGAATTGTTCTGGTCTTCACAATTTTCATGCTGCTGCAGCGCGAAGATTTACGTAACCGTTTTATTCGCTTGGCGGGCGACGGCCGCTTGAGCGTGATGACGCACGCGATGGATGAAGCGGGAGACCGCGTCAGCCATTATTTATTTTTGCAATCGCTCGTGAATGCGTCATACGGACTGATTATCGGATTCAGTCTTTACCTGATGCATTTGCCAAACGCTGTTTTGTTCGGAGTGATCGCGGGCATATTGCGATTTCTTCCGTACATCGGGCCGCCGATTGGAGCGCTGCTTCCGGTGATGCTTTCGCTGGCCGTGTTTCAGGACTGGAGCCGGCCGCTTTACGTGCTGGGAATCTTTGTGGTGATTGAAGTTGTGGTGGCGAATTTTATTGAGCCAATGTTGTACGGCGCGCGCACGGGAATTTCGTCGCTCGCAATTCTGGTGGCCGCCGTTTTCTGGACATTCATATGGGGGCCAATTGGACTTGTGCTTTCCACGCCGCTGACGGTTTGTCTGGTAGTGCTCGGACGGCATGTTCCCAATATGAAGTTCCTGGACGTGTTGCTGGGCGATGAGCCGGTGCTTTCGCCGGAGGTACATTATTATCAGCGGCTGCTGGCCACGGATTTTGACGAGGCGCGTCAAGTGCTGAAGGGCCACCTGAAGGAAAAATCGCTTGAGGAACTCTACGATTCGGTATTGATTCCGGCGTTGAGTCTGGCGGAGCAGGATCGTCACCGTAACGATTTGGACGAAGAAACGATAACCTTTATTTATCAGAGTACGCGGGAATTTGTGGAAGACCTCTCGGAAAAAGCCGGAAAGGAGTTGGTTGCTTCTTCGAGCGGCGCCGCAAACAGCAATTCAGTAAATAGCGCGCGCGTGATTTGTGTGCCGGCGAGCGGCGAAGCCGACGAAATCATCGGCTTGATGCTGGGGCAATTACTGACCGTGGCGGGGCACGAAGCGAATTGCATTTCAATCGGCACGGTGGAGGAGATGCTGGCCCAGGTCGTCCGCGCGCAACCGGGCATCGTGTGCATTTCCGCAATTCCGCCGTTGGCGATGACGCATGCGCGGGCGATATACGCGCGTTTGCGGAAGGAATTTCCTTCGCAGCAGATTATTGTTGGATTGTGGAATTATACGGGCGACGTTGCAAGATCTGCGAGCCGGATTGATACGCCGGAGCGCGTGCGAGTATTGACGTCGCTTGCGGAAGTGGTGCTGCAGGTAAAAATAATGGCCGAGCTGGCGGCCAACGGAAAGCAGCAAACGCGCACGGCGCCTTCGGTTCACGCTTCGGATTAGAAAAAAGAGCGCCGCGGGAAACTCGGCGCTCTTGACGATGCTACGAATTGTTTTTTGGCCGGGCCAGAAAATCCTATAACCTGCGCCGAGCTTTCTTCGCGGAAGATTTCGCTTTTGATGCAAGCTTCTTCACTTGTTTGCGCGCTTTCTTGACCTGTTTCTTTGCTTGCGTCCGAACCTTCTTAGCTTCTTTCTTCACTTTTTTCACAGCCTTGCGTCTGGCTGCGGGTTTTGTAGCGGCGCTGGCTTTTCCTGCAACTGTTCCTAGCGCCGACCCGACGGCGGTGGCGAGGTTCACGAGAACAGTTCTTTCTTTTTCTTCAAACGTCTCATCCATGGAACGCTCCTTTACGGCTCTCGAATGAACTTCTACGCCTCACAGATACTTCGACTTTTATAGATCCTTCAACTGCGGAGTATCAATTCCAAGCGCAGTGGCTAGCGCGATTTGGTGGTCTTGCTCGTCAATCAGGATTTCGCGAATTTGTTCGGCCATGGCGTATTCGCTGAGGGCTTCGGCCTGGCGGACGCGCACGCGATAGTTGCGAATTGTTTCGTTCTCGTTCTCGAGATCAAATTGCAGCATATCTTTTGCTTTGTCCGAAGTGCGAACAGTCTTGGCAGTGACAACGGGCATGCCGCCGAGATAGTCGACGAGATTGGAAATAATTAGCGCGTGGTTCAGCTCCTGGGCCGCGTGCTTCTCAAGTTCGCCGGCGATGTTCATGTACTCGGCGCCTTTTAGAACTTGCGAGTAAACGACGTAGGAAATGATGGCTTGATATTCCCGCGCGAGATCTTCGTTTAGTAGTGCGATTAATTCTTTGCGCGTTACTTTTTCTGGATTGGGAACTGCGGATTCACCTTTCAATGTCGGCTCCTTGCGGCTGAATTTGCGGTACAGTCCCGAGCCGGGATTATTGCCCAGAACGGCTTCGGAGCGCCAGCTTCGTCCAGCCCAGTAGGTCAGATGCATTTCGCGCGGATACGGACTCATTCGGTTCGCAGATTTCTTGTGGTTCGCGGATGCAGTTCTTTTGCGGCTAGGGTACGATACGTCTGCGCGTTTTCAGGTGATTCGCGAATTGGCATTGCCGCGTGATGGGGAGGAAGTTTCATGATTGTTGGTGTGCCGCGAGAAAGTTTTCCGGGCGAACGGCGCGTGGCGCTTGTGCCCGCCGTGATTCCTGTTCTCGCGAAAGCCGGGCTGGAAGTTATTGTGCAAGCCGGCGCCGGAATTGAAGCGGGATATCCCGACGCCGATTATGTCGCGAAGGGCGCGAAGATCATCGCGGACCGCGCGGAAGTTTTTCGCGCGGCGGACATTATCGTGCAAATTTTGTGCTACGGATCGAATGATCAGACGGGCAAGGCCGACCTTCCTCTTTTCAAACGCGATCAAATATTGATTGGTTTTCTACGCCCGCTGGGAAGCATTGAAACAGTGCAGGGAATCGCGTCCGCGGGAGTGACTTCGTTTTCCGTCGAGCTGATGCCGCGAACCACGCGCGCCCAAAGCATGGATGTGCTTTCTTCGATGGGCACGATCGCCGGATACAAGGCCGTTGTAATTGCTGCCGACAAATTGCCGCGATTATTTCCGATGTTGACTACCGCGGCGGGAACAATTACTCCCGCCCGAGTT
>DASYNR010000002.1:0-4037 GCA_036008485.1 Candidatus Acidiferrales bacterium
CGCAGCCGCCAGCACCGGCGCGCCGCTTCGAGGCGCCGCAGGCATATCCAGCACATCCGCATCGGGTAACGTTCCGCTCGTAAAAAACTTATTGCGCGCTTCCCTGCCATTCACCGCCGCCAAACGCTCGTTGGCCGCATCCGGCGCCGCCAAATAAAAATGCCCCCAATTGATGCGCAGATCGTCGCCCGACACGCCCAGAACTTTTTGCTCCACGGAACCGACACTGAGCAATTCCGTTTCGCCAACTTTTGCGCGCGACCAAACAACCTGCTCGAACGCCGTATTCACCGCCATCAAACTGCTGCAATCTAAATAAACGGAAACCGCGTGCGTTCCCGAATCCATACTCTTCACGTCCCACGAAATATATGTGACCGGCCGGGACAATATCGCTAAATCTCCGGCAAGCGCGGGAGTAAAAAACGTCAGCGTCAAACGAATCCCGCCCTTCTCAAATTCGTAAATCGTTCGTGTCGGCGTCAAAACTTTGGAGACCTGCTGCATCGCCGGCACGCTCGCTGGCGCATTTCCCATGAACCGATAAACATTTCCGTCCACGCGCACCAGTCCAGCCATCGGCTGCGACGCGCCCGTCCAGTGCTTCGTTTCCGAGTCCGTCAAATTATCCGTGGCCGACCACACACTAAAATAAGGATCGTGCACGACCAGCGGAGTGGAAGGCGGGCGCAGTTGGGCGCGTGTCGGCGCCACGAGCGCGAAATTCAAAACAATTAGCGCGATAAAAATCGCAAATCGATTCATCGAAAATTTCCTCATCGGACTTCCAAAATCCGAAAACCAGAAGCCAGCGTAATCATACTGTTAGTTCCGGCAGGTTCAAGAAGGAAATCGAGGACATCAAGCCCGTTTGACGCGCATCCGTTCAAATCCGGCTTTGGCGCCAAGATTGATTGCTCCTGAGCCGACTTTCAATTAGCATTCGCTGGGTGCTATTCAGGTTCCTGCCTTATTCGCTTTTGAGGGAGATCGATCATTGGGCCGCGCGGGGCTGCTACTTCGACTTGAGCTAACCAGCAATCCCGAAATTCTTTCGGTCGTGCGAAGCGCCGTCACGTGCCTTGCATCTAACATGGGCTTTCCTGAAGCCGACGTTAGAGCGTTGACTCGCGCCGTGGACGAAGCTTTGGCCAATGTGATTCGCCACGCATATGCGAATCGGCCCGGCCAGCCCATCGAATTGCTGTGCCGCCGCGTCACCGAGCGAGCCGCTGAAAGACGGGGGCCGGCTCTGGAAATTTTGATGATGGATCGCGGCATTTCCGTAATTCGCAAAAAGTTTTGTGGACGCGAGTTGGACGACGTTCGTCCCGGCGGCTTGGGAATGCACTTCATTCAGAATGGTGTGGACGTCGTGCAATATTCCCGCCACCTTCGGAAGAACCGGCTTCGGCTGGTAAAGTTTCTGCCTGTGCAAGAACCCGAAAAGGCGAACGGCAAAGGAGAATGGTAATGGTGAAAATTTCGACGCGCCGGCTGGATAAAGCAGCCATCCTGGATGTCTCGGGTGACATTGATCTCGCCCATTCGACTGAACTTCGCCGCGTCGTGCTGGTCGAGTTCCGCGAGAATCGCACGCCGAAAGTGATTCTCAATCTCGTCGCCGTAAATTACATCGACAGCTCCGGCGTTGCATCCCTCGTCGAGGGCCTGAAAGCTTCACGCGATGTTGGCTCACGCATGATGCTGGTCGGACTCAGTCCGATCGTTTATGAAGTGCTGGAACTGTCGAAGCTGTTAAAGATTTTTGAGATTTACGATAACGAGGCGCTGGCGCTGGAAGCATGAAGCCGCCGCTCAGCAAAATAGCTCGAATGCTGCTCTCTCAATAATGGATTTTGTCGCACAAATCGGAAAAGTAGTTATCGATAGCCTCGCCTACCTCGGCGCGCTCGCCACGCTCGTCGCGCGTTCCGCGTTCTGCGTTTTCATTGGCCCATTCCAAAAACGGCCAATCCGCTGGCAGCGAGTAATCAATCAAGCCGCCGAAGTCGGCGTTCGCGCGCTTCCCATCCTTTCGCTGATCACGTTCTTCATCGGATTAATTTTCGCGCTGCAATTCGCCAATGAGTTGCGCAAATTGGGAGCGATGAATCAGGTCGCCACGGGTGTGGCCGTTGCGATCAGCCGCGAACTCGGCCCGCTCATCACCGCGATTCTTGTAATCGGCAGGTCCGGCTCTGCATTTGCCGCTGAAATTGGCACAATGCGCGTCACCGAAGAAATTGACGCACTCGAAGTAATGGCCATCGAGCCGGTAGAATTCTTGGTCGTGCCAAAATTCGTCGCCATGATCATCATGATGCCGTGTTTGACGTTATGGGCCAACACGATGGGAATTCTCGGCGGTGGACTATTTGGCGTCACCGGCGCCGGCTTCACCTGGGGCCGTTATATCCGAAGTTCTCTGGACGCACTTTCGCTGCACGACATTACGACCGGACTGCTCAAGAGCGTAATGTTTGGCGTTACGATCACCGCCGTCGGCTGTTATGAAGGACTTGCCACCGGCGGGGGCGCTGAGGAAATTGGAAGGTCCACCACGCGCGCCGTAGTCATGTCGATTTTCTTAGTGATTCTCGTGGATCTTATTTTTACCGCGATCTTCTTCGCAAGCAATCAGTAGGGCAACATGCGGAGAAGTTAGGAAGGACGCAGAAATATGGCGGAAAACGAAAAAGAATCCGCGCAGCCGGAAGGGCCAATGATTTCTGTGCGCGATCTGCGCGTGAAATATGGCGAGCGCGAGATTCTGCACGGCATCAGCTTTGACGTGACGCACGGAGAAACACTTGTCATCCTGGGCGGCTCCGGCTCGGGAAAAAGTACATTGCTGCGTACTTTGGTCGGCCTGGAAAAACCCAGCGCCGGACAAATTTGGATGAAGGGAGAGGACATCGCCGCCATCTCTCATAAAGGATTGAACGAAATTCGCAAGAAGCTCGGCATGTCCTTCCAGGGCGGCGCGCTTTTCGGATCGATGACTGTCGGCGAAAATGTAGCGCTCCCGTTGCATGAGCACACGAACCTTGAAGATTCGACAATTGACATCGTCGTCCGCTTGAAACTCAATCAGGTGGGCTTGCTGGGTTTTGAAGACTACATGCCTTCAGAATTGAGCGGCGGCATGTTGAAACGGGCGGCGGTGGCGCGTGCCATGGCCATGGATCCGGAAATTTTGTTTTTCGATGAGCCTTCCGCGGGATTGGACCCGATTATCGCCGCTGGAATCGATCACTTGATATTGCAAGTCAAGAAGGCTTTCAACATGACGATTATTGTCGTCACGCATGAACTGGCCAGCGCATTCCTGATTGCCGATCAAATGCTGCTCGTTGACAAAGGGAATATCGTCGCGCACGGCACGCCGGACTTTATGCGCTCCAGCGATCAGCCGCGCGTGCGGCAATTTCTGGATCGCGTCGCGGAGCCCGAAGTTGCACAGGAATTGGATTATCTGCAAATGTTGACCGGAGGCACCAGCAGCACAGGTAAGTTGCCCGGACGGAGGAAAGGCGTATGATGCAATCAAAACGCGAACAAGCGATGGTCGGTTTCTTCGTTCTCATTGCTGCGGCGCTATTGGTCTACACGGTTTTCGCGCTCGGCGGCCTGTCCAGAGGCAACGCAAAAACCTTCCACACCTACTTTCCCTTCGTTGGCGGCATTGAAGCCGGCACCGAAGTGCGCTATTCCGGCGGGCCGAAAATCGGACGCGTCGACAAAGTCGGCATCGATCCGCAGGATCCATCGCGGATGGAAGTGACGCTCGGCGTTGACCCAGGTTTGCCGGTAAAAACCGATAGCCTTGTGAAAATTATGAGCATGTCTCCGCTCGGCGATAATCACGTCGAGATCATGCCCGGCTCCGCACACGCCGCGCTTGCTCAGCCGGGCGCGCAGCTCCCTTCCGAACCTTACATTGACATCAGCTCGCTCATGGAAAAGATCCAGGACATCGCGCCGGACGCTCAGCAACTTTTGAAAACATTCAACGAACGCGGCGTCGAATTAAA
>DASYNR010000003.1:0-7029 GCA_036008485.1 Candidatus Acidiferrales bacterium
CGTTTCGTCTTCGGAGGATGCGAAGAATGGCGGCACGGTATCCATATGAGTTGAAAGCGTGACGACTGGCGCGCCGAATGAAACGAAAATATTCTCACGGCCGGATTCGACCGGCATTCTTTCCAATTTTCCACCGAAGCGATTCGCCATCGGCGCAAGATGCTGGTAAAGAAATTCGGAGACGCGGCCTTCGGAGGGCGTTGTGGATTCGATATCCACCAGAGCACGAGTTAGAGCGAACAAATCCACGTGATAAATTTCCTCGTTAGGAAAACTTTCCAGGATTGCGGGGTCAGACGGAGAGAGAAAGAGAAGGATAAATCTGCGCGCGCGGCAAACCGCGAGGGCTTCCCTTCTCGATAGCACTCCATCCAAGTACGCAATTCCCGTACTACGGATGACAGTGAGCCGGTGTTAGCCGGGCTCCCCAACTTTTCAGGATGCGCTCTCCTGAAAAATTTCGGCGGAGAAAGTCTTGCGCCCCTTTCGCACGAGCCTCCGAAGCTACTCGGAATTCCAGCCCGGCTACTTATGGCCTCCGCGCCTCTACCAAGAACAATTTAAGTTAACAAATTGACGCGCCTGGGTCAAATTGCACGGCTACTTTGCCGTGAACCACTTGACGTGATTCGCCAGATTTGTGATTGGCTCGCCAGCGGCACTTACTTCTACGGAATGCAGTCCGCCATTTTCCGTGACCGCCACGTAGCCGAGAATTTTTCCGGTCTTGCGATCCATTTTTACGATCCAGCCGGGTGCGCCAGTGTTTTCGTTGAGCGGCGCCATTCCTGCCCAGAGAGCTCCACCGCTGAGCTTCAGAGAATATGTGCGGCCGAGATTTGGAAATTCGCCCAGGAATTTTCCGTCGAGATCGAAGCGCTCGATGCGGCCGCCCTCGCGGTCCGCTACATAGATTATGTTGTCCTCGTCGATCACGATTGAATGCGGCAAATGGAATTGTCCCGGCCCAGTGCCGGCACTGCCCCATTCGCGGACGCGCTTGCCGTCGGCGGTATATTCGAGGACGCGCGCATTTCCGTAACCATCGGAAATAAATAGTCGGCCGTTCGGGCCGAAGGCGATGTCCGTGGTGCCAACAAACTGAGTTCGTGGATTCTGCGGCTGGCCGCCGACATCAATTTGCATCAACTTCTCGCCCTGCGGAGAAAATTTAATTACGGTAGAGCTGTTTGCGTCGACCGTCCAAACATTTCCCTGCGGATCAAGCCGGATGCTGTGCGGAATTTTGTAAAGACCTTTGCCCCAAGAGCGCAGAATTTTCCCTTGGCGATCGACGACGAGAACCGGATCGGCCTTTTCTCCGCGTTGCAAAAGATAGATGGTCCCTTTCGCGTCAAGCGCGACCCACGAAACCATTCCAGATTCCCAATCGGCGTTCGGCGGCTGGACAGTGAAGTCCGTCGCGGTAAAAGGAAGTTTTGGCGAGGCTTCGATCATCGCACGCAGACGCGCAGCGGCCTCGGCGCGGGCGTCTTGAGTTGGAAGTCCCGCTTGTTGTGCGAGTAGCGTCGGAAGACAAAGCAGTATCACAAAAAGTCGGATGAACATGGGCGCATTGTATCAAGATTCGCGCGATTCGGACTTCTGGAGCGCTGAGAAAATCGGCATTGACTTGGAGCGGCCTACCCATAGATCATCTTCTGGTAACTTTTTTCGTGACGAAATGGCTTTTGCGGCGTCTTAGGAATATACGGGCTACGACGCGAAGGGCGCTCGGCAGATGCCCTATGGGAACCTACGGGAAATTGAGGAGAGCAAAGCTACATGGCAAAACGAGGAGCAGCTCCGTTGCAGGGCGAAGTACTGCAAGGAACGTTGGATTTGCTGATTCTGCAGACATTAATACTGGGGCCGGCGCACGGTCACACGATTGCGCACGTGATCGAGCATCGTTCCGACGAGGTATTGCAAGTGGAGCACGGCTCGCTTTATCCGGCGCTGCATCGGCTGGAAGATCGCGCGTGGATCGCATCGTTCTGGGGTACCTCCGAAAATAATCGCAAAGCGCGCTATTACCGGCTGACACCGAAAGGCCGCAAACAACTCATTCAACAGACTGGCCGCTGGGATCAATTGGTGCGTGCGATCAATCGCGTACTGAAGCCGGCAACGGAGTAAGACGATGAGCTGGAAGCGATTTTTTCGTCGAGAAAAATGGGATGACGAGCGCGCGCAGGAGTTGCGGGCGCACCTTCAAATTGAAGCGGACGAAAATGTTTCGCGCGGAATACCTTCGACGGAAGCACGCTACGCGGCATTACGGAAACTTGGAAACGCGACTGTGGTTCGAGAAGAGATTTATCGAATGAACAGCCTCGGGTTTCTTGAGGTGCTATGGCAGGACGTCCGATTCGCTGTGCGCCAGCTTCGGAAGAGTCCGGGATTCACGGCGATTGCCATAACAACGCTGGCGCTTGGCATCGGCGCGAACTCCGCGATGTTCAGCGTTGTGGATGTCGTGCTGTTGCGCCCGCTGCCGTATCGCAATGCATCACGAGTCGTCGATCTTTTTGAAAGAAGACCGCACGAAAACGAATTGAAAGTGCCAGTTGCTCCCGGGGATTTTTATGAGTGGCGAGACAAAGCAAAGAGTTTCGAGCAATTGGCAGCAGTGGACGACGACACTTTTAATCTAACGGACACCGGCGAACCGCAGCGCGTTTCCGGTTCCGATGTATCTCCTGGCTTTTTTGAGGTTCTCGGGACGCAAGCGGTCATGGGCCGCACGTTCCGTCTCGACGACGAAAGGAAAGGCGATGATCGCGTTATCGTCATCAGTGACGGATTCTGGCAGCGGCAACTCGGAGGTGATGTGAATGCAGTTGGCCGGACTCTTTTGCTGAATGACGTTCCCTACTCCATCGTCGGAGTTCTTCCTCCGGATTTCAAGTTCCCGTTTGCCACGCGATCGGATATTTATCTGCCCATTTCGTTGACTCAAAAAGATCGCGAGGATCATGGAGCGCACTATTTAACAGTAGTCGGATTGTTGCGGCCCGGAGTGACGCTGAACGAAGCGCAAGCGGAAATGGATTTGCTCTCGGCTCAGATGGAAAAAGAATATCCCGGCGTGAATACCGGCCATGGTGTTCGGATGATCACTCTCCGCACAGCCTTGACCGGAGACGTCCAACCGGCGCTGCTCGTGTTGCTGGGAGCCGTGGGTTTGGTGCTCTTGATCTCCTGCGCAAATGTCGCGAATTTGCTTCTGGCGCGCGGTAAAACGCGCGAGCGCGAATTGGCGGTGCGCGCAGCTCTTGGCTCTGGCCGCTCCCGTCTTGTACGCCAGTTGCTGACGGAAAGTATGTTGCTCGGTCTAGTGGGAGGAGTATTTGCGGCGGCTGTTGCTTATTGGACGTTGGACGCGCTGCGCACGACTTTCTTCACTCATCCAAATAATTTCGCGCTTGCGGGGATTGGCCGCGCCGTGATTGATGGACGCGTTTTTGCGTTCACTCTTTTCATTTCACTTCTCACAGCCTGCTTGTTTGGTCTGGCGCCTGCGCTGGCCGCATCGCGCGTGGATTTGTCTGGGGCGTTAAAAGAAGGTTCGCGCGGCTCGTCCACTGGCGATCGTCGCGGATTCCGCAGCGCGCTAATCGTTGCCGAAGTTGCGTTGTCTGTCGTGCTGCTTGCCGGAGCGGGGCTGTTGCTGCGGAGCTTTGTGAATCTGATTCGAGTCGATCCCGGTTTCCGGCCGGATCATTTGTATAGCGTGAATATCGATCTTCCAACGAAGCACTACGCCACGCAGCGACAGACGAATGTATTTTCGGATCAGCTGCTCGCGCGGGTTCGGAATCTGCCTGGCGTTAGTTCGGCGGGGCTCGTCGATATTCTTCCTTTTCATGGCGATGAATCCCGCGGCGCCATGCACGTAGAAGGACGCGTTCCAAAGCCCGGCGAACACGCACGGCTTCATGCGCGAGAAGTAACGCCGGATTATCTGCGAACGATGGGCATCGAGCTGATTCGCGGGCGCGATATTACAAACGCGGATGTTCCCGGCGGCAAAGCGGTTGGAGTGATCAGCGCGACTGCGGCTCGTACTTATTGGCCCGGTCAAGACCCGATCGGACGCCGGTTCACGTTCAACGATGAAGACAAAGACTGGATCGAAGTAGTAGGCATTACCGCGGACGTCAAGCACAACAATCTGGCCGCAGACGCAACTCCGGACGTCTATCTTCCGTTTGCGCAAAAAACCGAAAACGATCCTGTCGATTCATTTGAACTCGCGGTTCGCTCAACGCAAGCGCCCAACGAGTTGGAATCGGCGTTGAGAAGCCAGGTTCGAGCGATTGACGCCAATTTGCCAGTCGGAAAAATGCAATGGCTCGTACATTTGATTTCAGATTCGATAGTGCCGCAACGATTCAATGTGATGCTGCTTACAATTTTTGCGGCGCTTGCGTTGGCGCTCGCAGCGGCAGGATTGTACGGCGTAATTTCATTCAGTGTCGGCCAGCGGACGCACGAGATTGGTATCCGCATGGCGCTGGGCGCTCAGCCGAGAGACGTTCTGCGAATGGTGATCGGACAAGGCCTGTGGCTTGTTCTAGTAGGTGCAGTGATCGGCGTTGCGGCAACGCTGTCTTTAACTCACGTATTTGCAAGAATGCTTTTTGGCGTCGGCGCGAGCGACCCGCTGACGGTTTTCGCCGTGGTCACAATTCTCGGATGCATTTCGCTCGCTGCGTGTTACGTCCCGGCGCGTCGAGCTACGCGAATCGATCCGATTGAGGCGCTTCGCTATGAATGAACGTGGAGTTGCGGCGAGTGAACGATGAGCTGGAAGCGATTTTTTCGTCGAGAAAAATGGGATGAAGAGCGGGCGCGGGAACTCGCCTCGCATTTGGAAATTGAAGCAGACGAAAATGTTTCGCGCGGAATGCTGCCGGATGAAGCGCGGTATGCGGCCAATCGAAAATTGGGGAACTCAACGCTGATACGCGAGGAGATATTTCACATGAACAGCGCGGGATTTTTGGAAACGCTTTGGCAAGACGTGAAATATGGCGTGCGCTCGTTCGCCGCGAAACCGGGATTCACTTTCTTTGCGGTCGCTGTGCTGGCGCTTGGGATTGCGGCGAACACCTCGATTTTCAGTTTGATGAACGCGGTGTTGTTGCGCGCGCTTCCATATCCAAATTCCGATCGGCTGGTGATGGTATGGGAAGACTCGTCATTTTACGGATTTCCGGAGAATACGCCGGCGCCGGGAAATTACAATACTTGGAATACGCAGAATCACACGTTCGATGGAATGGCTGCGTTTAGCGATATCGCACCGAGCTTGACGGGCGACGGTGATCCAGAACGATTGAACGGTAAGCGAGTGACTGCGAATTTCTTCTCGGTGCTGGGCGTCCGTCCATTCATGGGATCGGATTTCCTGCCACAGGAAGATCATCCGGGAACCAATCGCGTGGCGATTGTCAGCTATGGAATTTGGCTGACTCGATTCGGCGGCGATCCGCAAATCGTCGGCAAGCAGATTGTTTTGGACAACAAGAACTACACCGTGAAAGGCGTGATGCCGCGCGGATTTCAATTTGAAGAACGCGGCGATGAAATTTGGGCGCCGCTTGGAATGTCCGCGGAAACTTTGCAGGATCACGACGGTCATTACCTGGGAGTGGTGGGGCGCTTGAAGCCGGGCGTGACACTTGAGCAGGCCAATGCCGAACTCGGGACGATTGCTTCGCAACTACAAAAGCAATTTCCGAATACAAATCAACACGTCGGCTCTTACGCCGCGCCGCTGCGCGATCATCTGATTGGAAATCTGCGTCAGGTGATTTTGCTGCTTATGATGGCGGTCGTATTCGTGCTCTTGATCGCCTGCGCAAATGTTGCCAATCTTTTATTGTCACGCGCTGCCGGGCGTCAACGAGAAATCGCGGTGCGGATGGCATTGGGCGCGGGGCGCGGGCGAATCGTACGCCAAATGTTGACGGAAAGTATTTTGCTTTCCGTGGTGGCCGGCGGAATCGGGTTGGCTCTCTCGGCCGGGATCATCAAACTTCTGGCAACGCTGGTTCCGACAGAGCTTCCTTTGGCGAATCAGGCGGGGATCGATACCGGCGTACTGATCTTTACGCTATGCGTTTCGTTTGCTACAGGAGTTATTTTTGGCGTGGCACCGGCATTGCGAATTTCGCGGCTGAGTTTGAACGAAACGCTAAAAGCGAACGGCGGACGCGGTTCCGTAGCAGGCGGCAGAAGAATGCGCAACGCGTTGGTCATTCTGGAATTCGCGTTGGCGATCGTGCTTTTTTCTGGGGCAGGATTAATGATTCGGAGTTTTGTCGCTCTGCGCGGACTTGATCCGGGATTTCGCACCGATAAGATCACCATATTCCGCACGCTTCTTCCCCGCCCGCGCTACGACGATGCCGTAAAGAGAGTGGAATTCTTTGATGAGAGTTTGGCGCGAATAGAATCCTTGCCGGGAGTTGTCTCCGCCGGATATGTCTCTTGGGTTCCGCTCGCGAATTATGGCGGTGCGACGGGCATAACCATCGAGGGCGAAGCGGCGCCTCCGCCGGGCGAGTCCTCAATCAGGAACATTACAAACGTCCGCGAGGTGAACGACCACTACCTGCAAACGCTGGGTGTAACGCTTACACAAGGACGTTGGCTCGATGCGCGTGACAAAGTGGAAGCGCCGCCGGTGGCGCTCATAAACGAAACAGCGGCGCACCGATATTGGCCGGCGAAAAATCCAATGGGGTTACGATTCAAGACCGGCGACGCGGCGAGCAAAGCGCCGTGGATCACCGTAGTTGGGGTTGTGGGCGATATGCATCAAGCGGGCTTGGAGAAAGTGCCGCGGCCCGAAATGTACTTCCCATTTTCGCAGCAAGCTAACCTGGGGTACGACCCGCGGTACATCATCGTGAAGGCCGCCACGGACCGTATTCAACTTGCGCAATCCGTCCGTGAACAAATTTGGGCGGTGGATAAGCAACAGCCCGTTGGCGGGGGATTTCCATTGGCCGATTT
>DASYNR010000004.1:0-20905 GCA_036008485.1 Candidatus Acidiferrales bacterium
CAGCCGCGGGACGCGGTCGATCACATCAATCGCGAGATCGAAGCGGTCAATTTGATTTAGGATGGCCAGCTCCAGCGGCGTATTGATGCTTCCTTTTTCTTTGTAACCGCGAACGTGAATGTTGTCATGATTTTTTCGGCGATAGGTGAGCTTGTGAATCAGCGCGGGATAAGCGTGGAAATTAAAAATCACCGGTTTGTCCGTGGTGAAAAGGGAATCGAAATCGCGATCGGGAAGTCCGTGCGGATGTTCGGATTGCGGCTGCAGACGGAACAGATCCACGACGTTCACGAATCGGATTTTCAAGTCGGAAAAATTCTGTTTCAGAATTGAAACGGCAGCCACGGCTTCCATCGTCGGAATATCGCCGGCGCAGGCCATCACCACGTCGGGATCTTTGCAGTCATCGGTCGAAGCCCAATCCCAAATGCCGATACCTTTGGTGCAGTGATTCACGGCGTCTTCCATATTCAGGTACTGAAGATGTTCCTGCTTATCGGCGACGATCACGTTGACATAATCGCGCGAGCGCAAGCAGTGATCCGTAACGCTGAGCAAACTATTTGCGTCGGGCGGCAAATAAATGCGAACGACGTCGGGACTTTTATTGGTGACAACATCCAGAAATCCCGGGTCTTGATGAGTAAAGCCGTTGTGATCTTGTCGCCACACCAAAGACGTGATGAGGAGATTCAACGAGGGAATCGGCGAGCGCCAATCAAGTTCGTTTTTGGATTTCTCCAGCCATTTTGCGTGTTGATTGAACATCGAATCAATCACGTGAACGAAAGCTTCGTACGTCGAAAAGAATCCGTGACGGCCAGTGAGGACGTAGCCCTCGAACCATCCTTCCAGATTATGTTCGCTGAGCATTTCCATCACGCGGCCGGAAATATCCAGCTCGCCGCCGTCGGCATCTTCCGGTCTGAATTGGGCATTCCAGGTTTTCTTCGACGCCTTGTAAATTCCCTCGAGCCGATTCGATGCAGTTTCGTCCGGACCGAAAACGCGGAACGAATTCATGTTGCGGCGCATCACTTCCGCGAGAAAAACCGCCAGTATCTCGGTCGGACGAGCGTATTCTTTCGCGGCCTTGGCCGTCTTGAACGCATAGTCACGGAAATCGGGCAGCTCCAGATCTTTGCGAAGCAGTCCACCATTCGCGTGCGGATTGGCAGAAATGCGGCGATCGCCGGACGGCGCGAGCGCCTGCAATTCGGGAATGAAAGTTCCGTTCGCGTCGAATAATTCTTCGGGTTTGTAGCTATGCAGCCAGTCTTCAACAATTTTCAAATGCGCGGGATTTTTAACCGGGTCATCGATCGGCACCTGATGTGCGCGCCATGAATCTTCCAGACGATGGCCATCGAGTTCCTTTGGGCACGTCCACCCTTTAGGCGAACGAAGAACAATCATCGGCCAACGAGGGCGCGTAGCATTTCCAGTGGATCGCGCCTGTTTTTGTAGCGCGCGAATTTCCAGAACGCATTGCTCAAGTGTTGCGGAAATTTTCTGATGCATCACAAGCGGGTCATCGCCTTCGACGAAATATGGTTTGTAACCATATCCGATCAGAAGCGATTCCAATTCCTCGTGCGGTATGCGCGCAAGAATGGTGGGGTTCGCAATCTTGTATCCATTCAGATGTAGCACGGGCAGAACTGCGCCATCGTGAATAGGATTCAGAAATTTATTGGAATGCCAGGAAGTTGCGAGCGGCCCGGTTTCTGATTCGCCGTCGCCAACCATCACCGTGACAATTAAATTCGGATTATCGAATGCCGCGCCGAACCCATGCGAAAGCGAATAGCCCAGCTCTCCGCCTTCGTGAATTGAGCCGGGAGTTTCCGGTGTGCAGTGCGATCCGATTCCTCCGGGAAAAGAAAACTGTTTGAAGAATTTCAGCAGGCCGGCTTCGTCTCGGCTTTTGTCCGGATAAATTTCAGAGTAGTGGCCCTCCAAATATGAATTAGCGAGAGTCGCGGGCGCGCCGTGACCTGGACCGGCAATATAAATCACGTCCAAATCATATTTTTGGATCAGCCGATTCATGTGCACCCATATCAATGATTGGCCCGGGTCGGATCCCCAGTGGCCGAGCAGGCGATTTTTGATGTGTTCCGGCTTCAGCGGTTCGCGAAGAAGTGGATTCGCGCGCAGATAAATCATTCCGGCGGAAAGATAATTGCAGGCGCGCCAGTAGGCATTAATTTTATTTAGTTCGTCAGATGATAGCGGTGTGACGGCCTCGGGTTCGCCTGGCATGAAAATTCTCCTGGGATCGAAAATGCGCGCATGACGGCGCTATCCCGGCGATCCATCTTACTACGGCTGTATTACAGGACTGTTAGAATCGGACTGCGAGCCCGCGTCAAATGTTTTCAATCATTGTAAGGACAGCGCGTAGACGTCGGTCTGTACGCGGCTGCGAAATAGAAGAGGAGAGCCGTCTGGCGCGAGGCCGCTCCAGGAACCAAACACTCCCGTCGTTTGGAAGGGAAGATCGGTGACTTTTTGAACTTTCCCATCTGGCACGTGAATGCGAAATATGGAAGGTTTATCGAGCACGAAACTATTGACGTAAAGAAACTGCGAATCGGCGGACCATGCGGGATAGTCCACTTTTGTGGCGGAAATTACGGTGTGATTGTTCGTGTTCAGGTCGATGAGAATCAGGTGGTTATCACCGGCAGTAGACTGGGCGGCCAGGTAGCGCCCGTCGGGCGAGCACACTGGAGCAAAAAGATTTTCTGTTCCGGGGATTTTCTCCGTGCGCCCGGTGTGAACGTTGACGCGGTATAAAGCTACATCCTGATTTTCCCCAAGTGGATCGCGCCCGTAGAAAATTGAATTTCCATCAGGCGACCAGGTTGCGCTTGTTTGCGCGTGAGTTTCAGCGGCGATCGGTTCGGCGTTTCCGCCATCCATGGAAATCGTGTTGAGCCGTGGCAATTCTCCGGCGCGCCGAAGCACGAATAGGATTCGCTTTCCGTCGGGCGACCAGTGCGGATTGGTAACGCGCTGCGGAGCAAATGTAAGCTGAAGCTGCTGAGTTCCGTCTGTGCGGGCGCGCCATAACATTCCATCCGGATAAGAAACGTAGGCCATCCACGCACCATCGCGACTGAAGTCCACATGATCGGCGGAAAGGCCGCCCAGAAATGGCGTGAAAGTTTTCTTCGTGTCGTCATATCGCAAAAGTTCGCCGCCGACTTGCGTTCCCAGTGCAAAAATTCGGGAACCGTCGCGGCTGGGAAGTGGACGCGAATAGTTGATCGGGCCCGCGGTCAGTTGAGCAGGTTCACGGCGCTGCCGATGCATCCAGTCGGTGTCTTCCTCGATGGCCCACAAATTGGAAACTCCATCGCGCTTCGACGCGAAGACGTAAAAGCGGCCGTCGTTTGTCCATTCGCCGAAACCTTCCATGGGCGTTCCGCTCCAATGAAAATCCAAGGGGTGGGGACTGCCTCCCTCCGCGCTAACTTCCCATATCGTAAGTTCTGATTGCGCGCCACTTACGCTGTAACGAACACGCTGGCCATCGGGCGACCACCGCGGATAGACAACATTTCCGGGCGCTTTGGCGATGACGTGATCGCCCGTTCCATCGCGGCTGACGAAATGCAATTCATGGCCGAGTCCAAACGCGATTGTATTTCCTTCAGGAGACCACGCGGCGTCATTTGTCAGAAAATCGCCCACGCGCCTTGAAGGTCCGCCAATCACGCGTTCAATCCAAACCGGTGAGGCGCGCCCGCTCCTAAGATCGGACGCGGACACGCTGAGAAACGTGGTGCCGTCCGGGGAAAGACTTTTGATTATCGAATCGGCGGGAATTCCGTTAACCAGCGTATCCTCGTCGCCGTTCAGGAGTATTTGCCGAAGCTGAGCGCCCTTTCCGAAATCGGCTGACGTGTAGTAAAGGCGGGGGCCATCAGAAAAAAGACTCTCCTGCGACCATGCCTGACCGGTGTTGCTCAGTTTGGCGATGTGCGTAACTCGGAGCGCAGGCGTCAACGGACGCAGAAGATAGCCCGCCACTAAGAGACTGGCCACGACTACAGCGGCAATCGAGATTTGCGTCGCGTGGGATTTCCGAAGTGGAAGAGTGACGGCCGGAATCGCGCGTGCCGGAATGTCTTGCGATTCGGCGGGCGTCCGGCGCTCGATGCCTTCATGTGCCCGCTGAACATTCCGCGCATTCTGATCAGCGGGATTGTGTGGCGCTGGCTCCGAATGAACTGGCGCGAGAAAACGGTAGCCCTGCTTGGGAACAGTCTCAATGAAAATTGGATTGTCCGAGGAATCGTCCAACGCCAGACGAAGGCGCTTGATCGCGCTGTTCAGGCCAATTTCAAAATCTACGTGGACGTCGCTCGGCCATAGAAGGCTGGTCAGCCGCTGCCGCGTAACGAGTTCTCCCGGCTGCTCCAGAAGAATTTCAAGGATGCGGAGGGGTTGTTCCTGGAGGCGTACTCGTCGGCCCTGTTTATGGAGTTGCCGGCTCCCGGTATTCAGCTCGAACAGGCCAAATCGGATTAGGCTGGGCGCCATGGACGTCTTGGGCCGATTATATAGCGGGCCACATTTCCCCACAACAGCCGATATTCCAATGAATTAGCTCGCCACATGCAGACCACAACGCGCCCTTTGACGTGAGTGACGGTTATGGAGAACCTCTAGCCACGAAGAAGTCCGGAAATGGGCCAACGGTTGCACCCCGAGCTGCCGTCGCAATTTCCGGGGAGCGATCCAAATTCTAACCGCCCAAGGAGGCCGATCGACATGAGCAGTCTAAGAAAGCGAGTTGTAGTTCTTGGTGTTATGGTTTTATCGATTTTTGCATTTCAAGGTTCGGTCTTCGCGGCAAATTCGGATAAGTGTACGGCCATCACCTCAGTCCCCTTCACGATTACCGCGGGGGGCAGTTACTGCTTGACGCAGGACTTCATAATGCCCGGGACGTTCACGTCTGGGACTGCGATCGCCGTGACCGTGGACAATGTGACCATCGATTTGGGCGGTTACACGCTTAGCAATCTAGCTGCGGGAAATGGGACGACGGCAATCGGCATTCAGGCTCTGGCTCAGAACAACGTCACCGTTCAGAACGGAACTGTCAGGGGTTTCTACATAGGAATCCAGTTGACCGGAACTTCTGGTACGGCGACAGATTCCTCGGGACATTTGGTACAAAACGTTCGGGCCGATTTGAATCGATTTATCTCGATTCAAGTGCTGGGGTTGGGCATCGTCGCTCGCCAGAATCAGGTCCTGCACACTGGAGGATCAACGGCCAGCGGAGTTGGATTCACCGTCGGCATTCAGATCGGCGGCGACGGCGCCGAGGCGGTGGACAACAGCGTAATCGACACCATACCGGCTTCTTTAACCGGCCAAGCTGTTGGCATCCTGATCAACGCGAAGAGCAACTTTTCGGGCGCCTTGGTTGATGGCAATCGAATCGCGAACGTGGGCACACCTCAAAATGGTACGGAAGGAATCGCGGCAGGGGCCGGCGCCTCGCAAACTTTGATCGTAAACGATTGCATCTCGAATTTTGGCCAGGGAATCTTATTCACACTCAGCGGCAAGTATCGGGACAACATCACTATCAACGCGACGTTTTCCTACCAGGGCGGCACCGACGCCGGAAATAACCAGTAGCAGTGGGCGCCGGAATCAATTTTGAGTCATCACTGCGGAGGTTGCGTCCCCATTCGCCGAACTTTCCGTCCAATCTTTCAGCGAAGGAGAACATATGCGATCCATCGGAGTGTTCGTTTTGGGAATGGCGCTGTGCGGGCAAATAGCTCTTGCGCAGAATGCTAGCGAGGAAGTGCGGACAAAACCCGCGTCTCTGGACGTATACGTCTCGGCGACGTATGGGAACGATAGCTGGAGCGGACGGTTTGCCAAGCCCAATTGCAACACGCCAGGTTGTGCCTCGACGGATGGACCATTTGCCACTTTCGGCCGAGCACAGACTTTCGTCGAGACAGTGATCGCCGCTGGGCCACCGGCCGAAATACACATTAAGTTTGCGTCCGGAACGTATTACCTGATTCAGAGCGAGAAGAGCATTACGAGCGCGGCCGCACTTCAACCGGCGTTGCTAACTTCGCTGGATTCTGGATCACCGGCGACCGAAATATTTTACGAAAATTATCCCGGAGAAAGTCCTGTCATCAGCGGAGGCTTGCGCCTGCAAGAATGGACGAACCCGAGCGGCGATCAGGTGACGTGGCAAATGACGCTGCCTTCGGCCACCACAGCCAATTTCGAGAATTTATTTTACAACGGTGTTCGCCGGCTGCGGCCGCGTCTTTCCAGCGGAGCCACATCAGCGAGTAGCCCTTACTTGGGAACATATTTCCGAGTATTGAATCCGTTATATTCAAGCGTGGCCGTGCCGGGCTGCGATCAGCCGAAAGCGTATTTCCCGGATTTGGGCGGCTATGAATGTTTCGATCGATTTCAATACAGTGCGACCGATCCAATTTCTGGCGCGTGGAAAAATTTGAAGCCGCCGACGCCGGACCCAAGCAATCCGAATAACTGCGATCCGCCGAACGGCAGTACGGCTCTGGTCGGCGATATCGAGTTGGTGGATTTTGAAAAATACTACGTGTCAAAACTTCGCATCAGTTGTGTGGACACAACGAATCACTATATTTACCTCACTGGCTCCACAGGATTTGAACAGGACCACCCTACTGCCACCGGTTTCATCGCCGGGCATCGCTACTTGATTGAAAATGTGGAAGACGAACTTACTTTACCGGGACAATGGTTCCTGGATCGGTCGCCGAATTCGGCGGACACATGGAAGCTCACGCTTCTCACTAATCCCGGGGAAAATCCGAACATCGACGAGGTGATCATTCCTCAGCTTCCGCAGGTATTGGTGGGAACAAATCTTCAGCACATGACGTTTCGCGGACTGACATTTGCGCACGACAACGTCGTCGTGTCCGACCAAGCGGCTCCGAACGGAGGCTATGGCGGATCGGCGGCGATTATTGCTGCTGTATCGTTCCAGAATTCCTCGCACATTCGATTTGACCGCAGCATCGTAACGCAAACTTCCGGTGCCGGATTGGAGTTCATTTCATGCATTGACAGCACATCTCCAAACTGGTGCGTGACCACGAATAGCGGTGGCGCGACGGCGGATAACGTGGTCGAGAACAGCGCGTTTTACGATCTGGGCGCAAATGGAATTCGCATTGGCAGTTCGGGACAAGCGAGCGACACTGCGGCGAATGTTCCTCAATGCAATAAGGTGCGAGACACCGTGGTCGCAGGTTACGGGCGCGTGTATCCGGGATCAACGGGCATCGAGCAAGGCCAGGGGCATGACAACGAGTACACGCACAACGAAGTGTACGATGGCTACAAAGGCGCGATTCACGTTTGTTTTTGCAGCGACGACGCACCTGCCAGCGGACTCCTTCCGAGTGACAACACCATCTCCTTCAATCTTGTTCACGACCTGTTTCAAGGAATTATGAACGACAGTGGGTCGCTATATTTCGGCGTGGGAACGCCGAATACGGACACCGGTGGTATTCCTGCGTCGGGCACCGGAAACGCGATGTTGGATAACGTTGTGCACGACGTGAGCGATGCCTCCGCGCTGGATTCAGACGGCTACGGCGGCGACGGTTTGTATCTGGACGATTTTACGGGCGGAGTTGATCTCGAAAGGAATCTGGTCTATCGCGTTTCGGGAAACGCCTTGAGTCTTTCGGGGCCGCGGGCGGGCGCAGGTCAGCAGAGCACCGTCTCGAATAATATTTTCGCGTTTGCACGCACGTCCATGATCAATGCGTACGATCCATACTCATTTGGAATCGTTCCGCCCACGGCGAATCCACTTTTCTTTGTCGCTTCGGAGAATTTATTTTATTTTGACCGCAGCGATTCGTCGCCCGCTATTCCGTTTCCTTCGCCGTTTTACGTGCAGGGCGGCTGCACCTATGCGGGCGGAGGCGGAGCGTTGCCACAAGTTCCGTACACGAATTATCAGCAGTGGAAAAATAATCTTTATTGGCGCACGGACGGCGCATTCTCGAGTTATTCCTTGGCGTTTCGCGTGCAGCCGAAAACCGGCGCGAACTCGCCGTGTGTTTCGTCCACCGATTCCACATTTTTTACTTTGGAGAAATTTTATACTTTCGCGGGATGGCAGAGCATTGGCGAGGACGCGAACAGCGTCGTGCGGCGCCCCGGATTCAAGCATCCGGCTTATCCTGAAGACGATTATTCGATGCCTAATGGATCGCCATTGCCAGGCTTCGTTATTTTCGATCCCCATCATGCGGGACGAAGGAACCCGGTGATCAACTTGCCGCCCGTTTTCTCAACCTTTCCAACGGCGCCGTTTAATCCGGCGACGGATTTTTAGCGATTTGAAATTTGCTTGATTGACGGAGCGTCAAGTTTTGAAGATGGCGGTGAGATCGCGGAAGCTGATGGCCTGATCGGCGAAGGTAAACGTGCCGCGCTCCCGCATTTCATTTGCCGCGCGAATCGCTGCGCCATAGGCTGCGCGCGAAAATAAACTGCCGATGCTGACGCGCTTCACTCCCAGCGCGGAAAGATCGGCGAGAGTGAGCGGAGCGTTCGCCAGTCCGGCGAGGACGTTGACCGGGCGATCGACGGAGCTGACGACGGCGGCAATATCTTCTTTGCTGGTTAGGCCGGGCGCGTAAAGAACATTTGCGCCGGCTTCCTGATAAGCCTGCAAGCGTTTGATCGTGTCCTTCAAATCAGCGCGTCCATTTAGATAATTTTCCGCGCGGGCCGTCAAAGTGAAGGTGAAGGGAAGCGCGCGAGCCGCTTCCGCCGCGGCGCGAATGCGATCGGCAGCGTGCGCTACCTCGTAAATCGGCTGATCCGCTTTTCCCGTGGCGTCTTCGATCGATCCGCCTGTCGCTCCCGCTTCTCCGGCCAGACGAATTGTTTCGGCCGCTTCTTTCGGAGAATCTCCGTAACCATTTTCCAGATCGGCGTTGACCGGCAAATCTGTTGCGGCCGCAATGCTGGCCACGTGCGCGATCATTTCATCGCGCCTAATCGTGTTGTCCGTTTTGCCGACGGAAAAAGCATATCCAGCGCTGGTGGTTGCGAGCGCTTCAAATCCGGCATGCGCCAGAAGGCGCGCGGAACCGATGTCCCACGGATTCGGAATAATGAATGCGCGATCGCGTTCGTGAAGCGCGCGAAAGGTGCGGCCTTTTTCGGCTTGCGTAATTCTAATTTGAGATGCGGCGTTCACGATTGTCCTTTGAACGTGGAAGGCATGCCAAATGTTCCGTCAACCGCTTCCACGAAATTTCTTTCTTCGCGAAGAATAATCTTTTTGGTGAACGCCATGTTGAAATTATCAACCGCTTCCGGATCCGATTTCAAGCGCGCCTTATATGCCTCGTAAGAAGCGAGACTATCGAACGCAATCAGCGCCCAGGCGACGTCATTCGTGCCTTCGTGCGGCAGAAAATATCCGAGAAGGTGGCCGCCATTGCGGGGAATAATGCGTCCCCAATTTTCGGCATATTTTTTGAAGACGTCACGTTGGAACGGGTCGATCTGGTAGCGGATTACGCAGGTAAGCGTCATGGATTTTCTCCCGCGATAAGAATACTGATTGCCGCGCAGTGACACTTCGTTTATAATCGAACCATGAATGTAAGAAAACGAGATGCGGCTCCGCGTAATACAGACGCCGCCGTTTCCAGAATTGCTGCCGCCATCGGCGAACCGGCGCGCGCACGCATACTTTATTGCCTGATGGATGGACACGCTCGAACAGCCACAGAACTTTCCGCGGTGGCGGAAGTCGGCGCGTCTACGGCGAGTGTTCATTTGAATCGGCTCGTCGAAGAACATCTGATTACGGTGCTGACGCAAGGGAAGCATCGCTTCTACAGTTTGGAAGGAGCGAATGTTGCAAGCGTACTCGAAAGTTTAAGCGTGCTGGCCGGTGGACCTCGCAATAAATTTGTACCAACAACGCCGAGCAGTCTGCGTGCGGCGCGAACTTGCTACGATCATCTCGCAGGCACACTGGCTGTGATGCTGCACGACCGATTTACATCGCACGGATGGCTCGCGGCCCGTTCCAATGGCGGCGAATTTGCATACGACGTCACTCCGAAAGGAACACGCGCATTCGCTGCGCTTGGAATTGATGTGGACGCAACGCGCGCGCTGCGGCGACGGTTCGCTTGCGGATGTTTGGATTGGAGCGAGCGGCGATTTCATTTGGGCGGCGCGCTGGGCGCGGCGTTATTGAAAGTTGCGCTCACAAGAAAGTGGGTCGCGCGAGAAACCGGAAGCCGAGCTCTAAACGTCACAAATTCTGGCCGGCACGAGCTGCTGACGCGATTTGGCGTTCGATTTTAAAAGCCTGAATTGGCGGTTTGCCAGCCCAAATCGTCGAAAAACTTCGATAAATTCCCCGCAACAAATTCCTCTGAAGTGGGTTTGAAACTGAAGTGACGAGCATGCCCCCAGCCAGTGTCCATGTGGTCAGTGTGCGGATTTGCTTTGCCAAACTTTATTTAGCTGCGTAATTTAGCTACTTAGCTTCACGGAGGTTTCCATGCGAAAGGCGTTGTTCGGTCTGTTCTTTTGCTTGATTATTTTATTGGCGATCGGCTTGTTGGGAATCGGCCTTGCCGGTTGCGGCAGTAATTCCGTCATGATTGGTAACTCAGGAACTTCCGCGGGAATGGCGCCGGTCAGTTTGACGATTGGTGACGATCCTCCGGCGGGCGTGGCCATAATCCGTTTCCAGGTACAAATTACCAGCGCGACGTTGCAGCCAACCGATACCACTCAACCGGCCGTTTCGGTGCTGCTCAGCCCGATGAACGTTGAATTGCTGCACTTGCAGACGGAAACCGCGCCGCTTGGAAATATAAATGTGCCTGCGGGATCGTACAGCAGCCTGACTGCGTCGTTCGCAAATCCGCAGATGACCGTTTTCAACAGCACGAATCAAACTTTAACGCTGGGCACGCAGACGTGCCTGGCCGGCCAATTTTGCATTTTCAATCCGCCGCTGAATCAAATGAGCGCCACGGTGCAATCGCCTACAGCGCCATTTCCGCTTACACTTTCTGCAAATTCGCCGGTGGGGTTCGAGATGCATTTCGACGTGAACGCGTCAGTGCAGGGAAATCTGACGGTCTCGCCGACAATCACAGTGAAGCAAGTGATTCCGCCGACGGCGACGAGTCCTATTTCGAGTTTTCACGTCGTCGGGCGCATCACTTCGGTGAGCAGTCCGAATTTCATGATACAGGCCGGCTTCGGTGGCTTGTCTGCTTCCATCGCGACAAATAGCACCACGACTTATTCTTTCCCGACTTGCGCGGCGGATAATTTTTCGTGCCTCGTCGATGGACAGGTTGTTGATGTAGGCGTGAATTTGATTCCGGGCGGTACGTTCACTGCCAGCAGTGTGCGATTGCTGGAGCAGCCGAATGTTCCGTCGTTGCAAGGCGTTGTTGTGAGCGTGAACGCCGCGGCGAACTCGTTCAATATGATTTTGATGGATTTGCAGGAATCGTTCACCAGCGTGGTTCCGGGTTTGTTGGTCACCGTGCAAACGAATTCTTCGACGACCTTCAGTGTGGATTCCGGTGGCTTTACGATTCCGGCGGGATTAGCGTTTACAAATCTCGCTGGAATTGTTGCAGGACAAACCGTGGAGATTCATCCGTTGGCCACACCGGTTGTTACTCCCGGGCCGACCGCATTCCCGCTGATTACTCTTTCGACGGACAGCGTGACGCTCGAACCCACGCAAATTGCCGGAGTTGTGGGCACTGTGAATGCTTCGGGAGTTCCGCCGAGTTTCACGTTGCTGCAGTTGTCCCCAGTGCTCACGCATTCCAGCATCAGCCTGATCGATGTGGACGTTGTTTCCGGCACAGTATTTATTGATGTTACCGGGCTGGGCAACGTCAATCCGGGCGACAGAGTGTTCGTCGGAGGATTGCTGTTTAATACGACGGGCGCGCCGACGCTAGTTGCGGAACGCGTGCGGGATAATTGATCATTTTTGAATTTGCAGGAATATCTTAATGGCGGATTTCCGTTTCGACGGGAATCCGCCGTTTTTTGTAATGCAGATACGGACTAGCGCGAAATAAGTTCTGCAAGTAGAATGTGTTTGGGCCGGAATGGCGGAACTGGCAGACGCACGAGACTCAAAATCTCGCGGTGCATAGCATCGTGTGGGTTCAACTCCCTCTTCCGGCACCAAAATTTCTTGCAGTCTTCTTTTTTATATCCCAAGACAATTCGCGTTGAAATTTTTTAGCGCGGCGCGTTTGATGCCTGCATCTCGCGGGCTAGTAAACTGATTTGTTCCGGCGAGCCGGTGATGATGTTGGAAGGAAATCTGCGGTAATCGAGAATCGCGCGGTAGATGGCGTCTTCACGGCTGTTATTCAGCGCCATGCCGGCCATATATTGCAGGCGCAAATTGCTGTCCGTGTTGATGGTGGCGTCGGCTAGCCACGGGCGAAGTTCTGAATCCTGTCCGGAATAAATTGAAAGCAGATCCACGGCTGAATTGAAGCCGACATCGCGAAGCGATTGCGCGACGCGAGAATATTCGGGACTATCGAGACGTGCTTGGAGTTGATCCACGTCAATTTTCGTGGGGCCATTCTCGCCGAGCAGAAAAAGATCGTATCCCGCGCCGTCAATCGTATTGGCCCACACGGTGCCCCCGGGAAAAACGTCCAGGAAAGTTGCGATTTCACTCTTCACGGTGGCTTCGTCACTTTCGTAGAGCGGAACCCACTGCGTGACCACGCCTCCGGGATTCAAATGGTCCTTCACCATCTGAAAATATTCTTTGGAATACAGCGTGGCGCTTCCTTTCACCCACGGGTGAATCGGATCGGAAGTGATGATGTCGAATTTATTCTTCGTAGTTAGAACGTAGTGGCGCGCGTCGTCATAAACAATCGTGGTGCGCGGATCCAGAGCGACGTTGTAATTCTGCGGGCTGAAATATTTTGTGGCCGTAGGAGGAACGAGCGGCTCCATTTCGCAAATCACAATTTTCTGAATGCTCGGATAGGTAACGAACGATCCCGCTGTGACGCCCGCGCCGAATCCTACAATCAAAACTGATTTGGGATCGGGATGAGCGAGTCCCGCGAGATGGCCGAGCGCGCGCTGCAAGCGCATGTCATACATTTCCGTGGACGCTTCCACTTTTCCGCTGACGTGAAATTGAATCGCGCCATCGCTGTATCTGGAAATGGCGATGGAGGAATTCAGTCCTTCGCCGACGTAGTAAATTTCCGACGTGTTCAGATTAAGCAAGAAGCGGCGGCCATAGGCGATGAGCGCGGGAGGAACTTCCGGCGTGTAAGCAACCAGATAGCCGGCGCCAAACATGGACGCGATGAGAATCGCCGCGCCAAATTTTTGGCGGTGCTGCCACACAAACGGGCCGAGAACGACGAATGCGCTCACGGCGGCGATCACGATGAGCGCGCGTTCGCAATTTTGCGTTCCGATGTGCGGAATTAAAATCACGCTGAATGCGAGCGCGCCGATAATTGCGCCAGCAGTATTCGCGGCGTAAATTCCGCCGACGAGCCGGCCGGGGTCGTCGTCTTTTGTTGCGGCAGCGGCGAGCGCGAGAGGAAAACTGGCGCCCCACAATAATGTTGCAGGGAAGATCGCCCAGAGGACGCGGACGATATCAATTTGGAATGTGAACCACGGGTCGTGCGAGAGAAGCGGATTGATGGGCCAGTAGGGAAGTGATTGCGCGAGTGTGAAAGCCGTCCATGCGATTGCGGCGGCAAGAAGCAATTGGCTATAGCCCAGAGCGGCGCGAGCGCGCACGGACCGCGAAACGATTGAACCGATGGTGCTGCCGATCCCGAGTCCGACGAGAAAAATTGCCAGAATAATTGAGAAAGTATAGACGGTTGCGCCGAGCATCAGGCCGAGAAGGCGAGTCCAAACAACTTCTGCGCCGAGCGCGGAAGCGCCGGATAGCGCGACGGTTAGGTAAATATTCCAGTTGCTTGCGATGTGCGACTGCGCCAATTCGCTTTGCGGTGAGGATTGTTTCGCGGGAGTTGCCGGCGCTTCTTCGGTGGATTGATCCGGCGTAACTTTTGCGACGCTGTAGCTGATGAATCCGATCAGGCAATTTAGAGCGGCGGCGAAATACGTCGCGGAGGCCATGTCAAACACGCGCAGTAAATAAAATCCGGCGAGCAGACAGCCGAAAACGGCGCCAGCGGTGTTGGCTCCGTAAAGCAGCCCGAGCCAGGAAACTCCGCGCGGCGTGGTTTGAATCCAGCGAGCGACGGCGGGAAGTGATGCGCCCATCAGGAAAGTTGGAGGCAGCAAAATAATTGCGCACATAATTGCGCGCAATAAAATTGCGGGCATTCCGTGGCCCACGGCGGAAACGTAAATCCAATCCACCAGAGGCATGAAAATGCGCACGAGAAGCGCGCAGATTCCGATGCCAACTTCGATTGCCGCGTAAACGCGCAGCGGATGATGCTGGCGGCGCTTGAAATAACGCGGCAAAGTTAAACTGCCGAGGCACAAGCCGCCCATAAATGTTGCTAGCAACACGCCGAGCGAAATTGCTGTGGAACCGATGACCAGTTGCAGCATCTGGTACCAAACAATTTCGTAGACCAGCGCGGCGCATCCGCTGGCCGCAAATAAAATCATCAGCAGCGGTAAGTATGGTGATGCGTCAAAGGCTTTCGGCGCCGCTTCCTTCTTAATTGCTTTCCCCATTTTCGATGGCCGTCCTAAATTAGCTCGCAGACATTATCACATCCGGTGAGACGGAGCAGCGCGGCGCGGCGTTGCGAAGTAAGTTGCGCGAACTCGTGAAGGAAGAATCGCGGCGGCGAGCGATTTGCCGTATCATTCCGGTCTGATGGAACGCCTCCGACTTCGGCGATCATTCGTGATGTGCTGCGCGGCGCTTATTTTTGCCGCTTTTGCGCTGACGCCATTTGCTGCCTGCACGCGTTATGCCGATGCTTTTCCGCAGAATGTTAAGGCGGGGCCGGTTGTCGAATCGCCGGCGCGCGCTGAAGTTGAAAGATTGATTCGCGAAAGTCACGCGGAAGTTGCAGTGGATTTTCGGACCCTCGATGGCAAACAGGAAATGATGATTTCTGCCGACACGCCGTTTCACGCGGCGAGCACGATGAAGATTCCAGTGATGATCGAACTTTTTGCCGAAGCTCATGACGGGAAATTGCGCTTAGACGATCTGCTTCCGGTGAAGAATGAGTTTCACAGTATCGTCGACGGCAGCATTTACGAATTAAATGCAGAGGATGATTCGGATGCGGACATTTATAAGTCCGTGGGAAATACGCTGACGCTGCGTCGGCTTTGCGAAGCGATGATTACGCGCAGTAGCAATCTGGCCGCGAATCTTTTGATTGAACGGCTGGGCGTCGTGAATATTCAGAAAAGGATTTCGCTGCTTCACGCGGATGGAATGGTGCTTCTGCGCGGCGTGGAAGACACTAAAGCGTTTCAAGCCGGCAAGAATAATACGACCACGGCGCGTGCGCTGCAGATTTTACTGGAAGCGATTGCTGAAAATAAGGCCGGCGATGCGGAATCCTGTCGACAGATGATGGAAATTCTGAAACGCCAAACATTTAATGAAGCGATTCCGGCAGGTCTGCCAGCGGGAACGGTTGTCGCTCATAAGACCGGGGAGATCACCGGGATTCATCATGACGCGGCGATTGTGATGGCGGCGCGTCCATTCGCGCTGGTAATTTTGGTGAAGGGAATTGAGGATCGCGATAAAAGTTCGGCTTTGATCGCTGCGATTACCCGGACGATTTACGCAGGCGTAGAGACAAGTGCGCGGTAGGAACAAAATTGTGCTTGGCAGGAACTGTTGCTTTTATGAACAATCCTCTTGCGCCGCCGCGCGGGACTACTTAATATAAGCCGCTGCCCGGAGAACGAGACTCGTGCCAAAAGAAAAACCAAAAGTAAACATCGGCCAGGTAATTCGCGCCTATCGCGGCCAGCGCGGACTTTCGCAAGGCGACATTGAACGCCGCACAGGATTGTTGCGCTGCTATTTATCGCGCGTTGAAAACGGCCACACTGTTCCGTCGCTGGAAACGCTGGCGAAGATCGCCGAAGCGATGGATATTGCTCTGGCGGATTTTTTCCCGGGCGCTGAAACGCAGCACGATCGCGAAACGCAAAAAATGTTGGGCGAACTTTCTGAGGACGAGATCCGCTTTCTTTCCGAGATTAAGAAACACAGCTCGACGCTTTCCGATGGCGACAAGCGATTGGTGCTGGCGATGATCCGGAAGATGGCGATCATTGCGCCGCCTCCGCAAGCGACGCGAAAAGCGGCACCTGCGCGACGCCCGGGATACTAAACCGCGAAAATTTTCAGAATTATATTGATTGCGGAGCGGAGGCTATGCTTCTGCTTCGAGTTCTGGCTGTGCGGGATTTCGTTTGCGTAGCAGACTTCCCGCAGTTTCCGCTAGAGTGACTCCGAGTTGACCCCAGAGACGCGCTTTTAGTGTGCGATAGCTTTGTGATCCGGCAAAAACATCTCCAAGCATTTGACGGAATGTGGGACTGTGGCGCGCAAAAGCGATCATGCGCGTGGTGACTGCGCCGCCGAGAAATTTTCCGTGATAGAAAAGCGGCGAAAGTTTTGCGGCACGTTCCAGTTCTTCGCGGAAAGCCGTTTGAATTCGCGCCGGATATTCCGCGGGCGCATTTGCGATCAACGCTTCGGCCAAAATTTCTCCGGAACGCATGGCGTAATAAATTCCTTCGCCGGTTACGGGATCAACCCACGCGGCGGCGTCTCCGACCAATGCCCAATTTGGACCGACGACGGAGCGTCGCTGCAAAGTTTTGCGGCGCGGCGATGGAAGAATGTGGCTGTAAAGTTCCGCGCCCTCAAGTCCCAAATTTTCTTCGGCGACAAATGAATCCAAAAGCTTTCGCAATTCGCGCGAAGCGTGTTTTGCCATGTTTGCGCAAATTCCGACGGAGAGATGTCCGAGGCGCGGGAATGACCAGAGGTAGCCTTCCAGGCCTTTTACAAATTTCACTTTCATCAAATCGGAATCGACGGGAATGTAATAGCCGAGAGTTAATTCCAAATCTTCCGGTGGAAGCGGATCCGACGCGGGTTGCAGCGAGTTTCGCGCACCGGCTGCAATCACTACGAAATCTGTTTCGTGCCACCCCCCGGCAGCTTCCAAACGTGCGTGCGGGCCATCTGTTTCTACGCGCGTTACGCGCGCGCGAACAATGTCGCAACCGGCTTCGGTGGCGCGATCGAGAAGGAGTCCATTCAAAACTTTGCGAGCGTAAATAATAATTGGCCAATCGAGACGAAGGCGTGCGCGTTTTCCGTCGGAAGAAATTAATTCCACATTGCTGATTGGTTTTTTCGGGGCGGGCGAAGAAAGTAAAAATGGAAATGCGGCGAGAGCTTTTTGGGTGAGTCCGCCACCGCAAGGTTTTTCCCAGGCAAGATGCTCATCGTAAATGGTGACTTGAAATCCGGCGCGAGACAGGCGCTCGCCGCAAGTTGCACCGGCGGGACCTCCGCCGAGGATTGCAATGTTTCGTAACTGGGACATCGTTGGTTTGGTGAGATGCTCTCTGTCTGGATACGCTGAAGTCGGTAGCCAGCTGAAAGTATAGCACCGATGGAATCTTACTTGGCGAGACGGCGGTTACCAGTTGGAGGCACGGTCGGCCGGGCGGAAATTTGACGTGACGCGAAATGTTGTCGCAGACGAGGTTTGGGCTGAATCGAACGAATATGAGGCTTAGAAAGGTGAGCGGATGATTTTTTCAGGGCAATTTCGCAGTTAAGTCCTTTATTAGCACAACGATCAACCACAGATCGCTGTAAGTCCTTTATTAGCATATACATCGCAAAAAAGGGGGTAGGGGGGCGGAGAAATTTTGAAATTGGGAAATTATTGGATTGATCGGCGCGGGTGTTTTGACGGGCGGCGGAAGTGTTTATATGGCGTCCATCGAAGAGTGGCGAGTGGGTATTCAAAGCAGAGGCGCAGTGAGCGCGAAGAAAAGATTTGAGGAAACCGAAGCGTCGCAGTGCGAGAGGAAATTGGATTTGGTACGCGTGATAAGATGGTGGACTCAACGGCGCGAACGGGAATGCGTCGGTGTCGTTGAGCGCGTCGTATTAGAACAATTACAAACACCTACAAATGATACTGGCTTCAGTTGACGAACTGCTTTCCCGCGTTGTTCGCCACCGTGTGGTGGATGCCGCGCTGGATGATCTGCGCCGTGGCGGGCAGGAATCGCGTCTTGATGGGCTGATTGATCCGGCGCGGACGATAGTTGCGGCGCAATGCGCTGCGGCGATTCGGCGTCCGACGATTGTGGTGGTGGCGTCGAGTGCGCGAGCGGAAGCGATGCTGGAGCCGCTGCGATATTTTTATCGCGCGGCGAGCGCGGACGCAGGGCAGGTAGTTTTCTTGCCGGGACTGGACGCGCTGCCGTGGGGAGAGCTTCCTGCGCATCCTGAAATTCTAGAAACGCGCGCGATGGCGTTGTGGCGATTCGTGGCCGGGCAGGCGCAATTGATGATTGTGCCTGTGAGTGCGGCGATGTTGCATTATCACGCGGCGGAATCGTACGCGAATTTAGCTCGGACAATTGAGCGGCACGCCGAAGTTCCTCTGGACGACCTGGTACGGCACCTCGAATCAACTGGATATATTCGCGCGGAAATGGTGGAAGCGCCGGGACAGTTCGCGTTCCGAGGCGGAATTGTGGACGTGTTTCCGGCGGAAGCAGTGCGTCCGGTGCGAATTGAATTGCTGGGCGACACGGTGGAATCGCTGCGGGAATTTGATCCGGACACGCAGCGGTCGGTGAATCCGGTAACGCGAATTACTTTGCCGCCGTTGGTGGAATCGGTGGCTCCGGTGGGAGTGGATGTGATTGGCGGCGATGGAGATGCGCCGGAGAAACTTCCTCAACAGTGGGGGACGCAGACAATTTTTGACTTGGTGGCGCGGCCGTTGGTGATTTTGGATGAGCCCGCGGCAATTGAAGAAGCTTCGCGGAAATTTGCGGAGCGAATTGCGGAATCGAGCGCGGCGAATGGAGAAGAAGATGCGGCGGCGCGATTCGCGTTGAAGGCAGTGCCGTTCCAACAGGAGATTGCGAAGCAGCAGCGGTTGATGTTGGAACAATTGCCGATGGAAGGGCCGGGGCGGAAATCGCACACGTTGCTGACGCAGACGACGCCGAAATATCACGGAAATATTGCGGCGTTCATGACGGAATCGAACACGCGAATTAAGGCAGGCGAGCGAGTGATTGTTTCGGCGTCAACGCTGGGTGAGCTTGAGCGGTTGGCGGATCTTTGCCACGAGTACGAAATGGCGTATCAGTTGGCGGAAGTGGATGAGACGGCCGTTGGCGCGCGATTGGCGGAAGATTCGACCGCTGGATCGGTTCCGGCGTTGGTGTTGGCGCGCACTCCCTTGCCGGAAGGTGTTTCGTTTCCCGGTTGCCTGCTGACGATTTACGGAACGGGAGATTTATTTGATACGCAGGCGACGGCGCATCCACGGTCGCACGCGAAGACAGGGAAATTTTTCAGCGATTTTGCGGAACTGAAACCGGGCGATCACGTTGTGCACGTGGATCACGGAATTGGAGAGTTCGAGGGGCTGCGTCAACTAAAGACGGATAGCGCGGTGGGCGAATTCATGTTGTTGCGATATGCGGATGACGCGCGGCTTTATGTGCCGCTGGCGCGCATGGATTTGGTGCAGGCGTATCGGGCGGTGGAAGGTGTTGAACCTCCGCAACTTGATAAGTTGGGCGGGACGGCGTGGGAGACGCGTCGCGCGAAGGTTAAGAAGTCATTGAAGGATATGGCGGATCAATTGATCCGTTTATACGCGGAGAGAAAACTTTCGGGAGCACATGCGTTTCCGCCGGACACTCCGTGGCAAAAAGAATTTGAGGATGCGTTTGAATTTGACGCGACGAAAGATCAGAACGCCGCGATTGCAGATTTGAAGCGAGACATGGAACGTCCGATTCCGATGGACCGGTTGCTGTGCGGCGATGTGGGCTATGGCAAGACGGAAGTGGCGATGCGCGCGGCGTTCAAGGCGATGATGGACGGCAAACAAGTGGCGCTGCTTGCGCCGACTACGGTGCTGGTGTTCCAGCATTACGAAACTTTGAAGCGAAGGTTTGCGGCGTTCCCGACGAAGATTGAAATGTTGAGCAGGTTCCGTACGGCGGCGGAGCAGAAAGTTTCGATTGCGGCGATTGAATCAGGCAAAGCGGATTTAATCGTGGGAACGCACCGATTACTTTCCAAAGATATTAAATTTCACGATTTGGGTTTGCTGATTGTGGACGAGGAGCAGCGATTTGGAGTGGCGCACAAAGAGCGTTTGAAGGAATTGCGGAAAGACGTGCATGTGCTGAGCCTTTCGGCGACGCCGATTCCACGGACGCTGCACATGTCGTTGATGGGCGTTCGAGATCTGAGTGTGATTGAAACTCCGCCGAAGGACCGACTGGCGATTCAGACGGTGGTCGCTCCATTTGAAGAGGGAATGGTGCGGCGCGCGATTGATGAAGAGTTGAGCCGGAACGGACAAGTTTATTTCATTCACAATCGAGTCGAGTCCATTTATTCCATCGCGGAATTAATCCAGAGATTGGTGCCCAAGGCGCGCGTGGTGGTGGGTCACGGGCAGATGGGCGAGCGCGAGCTGGAATCAGTGATGTTGAAATTCATGCACGATGAAGCGAATGTGCTGGTTTCGACGACGATTGTGGAGAACGGAATGGATATTCC
>DASYNR010000005.1:0-2498 GCA_036008485.1 Candidatus Acidiferrales bacterium
GGTGCGCGTGGGCGACGGAGCATATGTGGCAGCGGGATCAGTGATCAGCGAAAATGTTCCGGCGGATGCGCTTGGAATTGCGCGCAGTCGCCAGACGAATAAGCCCGGATGGGCGCGCGCGCACCGGCGTGAAATGTCAAAGGATAAAAAGTCCACGAAGAAAAATCGTCCGCGCAAGAAGAAACGATCTCCTAAGAAAAGTGCTGCCAGAAGAACTCGTCGCCGCTAATTCCGTTTGGCTTCCGAATCATTTTTCAAAACTGAATTGGTTTTTCCGGTTTCACCGGTTTGCCGGGCTGTCCCGGCTTCCACGACGGTTCTTTTTTCGGCTCGGCCAGCGCAAATTCCACGCGTCTTCGCAGCGGATCAATCCGTTCGGCCACCACGCGCACGCGATCGCCCAAATGCCATGTTCGCGCGCGGCCAGATCGTGCTCGTTGCGAAACAGAATTCGCTACGATGGCGTGGTCACGTTCGCGATAGAGGCAGCGCTCGCCGGTTTGTTCTTCAAGCCGCGTGATGGGAACAAGGCCTTCTACGAAGATTTCCATCAGCTCGACAAAGAATCCGAATTTCTGCACGGAAATAATCAGCGCGTCAAATTCGTCGCCTAATCGCGATTCCATAAATTGCGCCGTCTTCCATTCCATCAATTCGCGTTCGGCCATCACAGAGCGGCGCTCCGCCATGGAAGTTTCCACGGCCATTTCTTCCAACTCAACTTCGCGATAAGGCCCCTTGGCGGATTCGCTCGTGCCGGAAACAAATCCCGGCGGATGTCCCAGCGCCCACTTCAGCACGCGGTGAACAATTAAATCCGGATAGCGCCGGATGGGCGAAGTGAAGTGCGCGTATTCCTGAAACGCCAGTGCGAAATGGCCCAGCGCTTCGGCGGCGTAGCGCGCCTGCTTCAGCGAGCGCAACATTAAATAGGAGATGATGCGCTCTTCGGGCTTGCCCGCAATTTTCTCTGTCAGCTTTTGATAGTGTTGCGGACGAATATCAATGTCTCCGCCATCCGCGCCGGAAACCGCGGCAGTTACAAACATGGGCCGCTCGCGGCTGTTGCGATTGGAGCGCCCTTCGCGCCCTTTCTTCATTGTTGTGGCGTTGCGCACTTGCACGCACCGCTCCGTCAATCCGGGTACGCCGAGCGAATATCCGAATGCGTGAGCCATTTCCTCGAACTCGATTACTTTTTTCGCGTCGGGCTGTTCGTGAACCCGATGCAGGAATCCCAGTCCGCGCTGCAGCAGAAAATGTGCGACGGCTTGGTTCGCGCACAGCATGAACTCCTCGATGAGGCGATGCGCGATGTTGCGCTGGCTGCGAACGATGCTGGTCATGCGGCCATCGGGATCGAATTCGATCACCGGCTCGGGCAAATCGAAATCAATTGAGCCAAGTTTGCGGCGGCGCGCGTTCAGCACCAGCGCGAGATCGCGCATATCGATAAAATGCGAAGCGAGATGCGAATATTTTTTCGTAGCCTCTGAATCGCCTTCAATCACTTTATTTACGTCGGTGTAAGTCATGCGTGCGGCGGAATGAATTACTCCCTGCGAGAATTCGGCGCTGGTGATTTCTCCCAACTCGTCAAGCTGCATCACGGCGCTCATCACCAGACGATCCACGCCCGGCTTCAGCGAACAAATATCATTCGATAATTCCTCGGGCAACATGGGCACGGCGCGATCCGGGAAATATACGGAGGTGCCGCGCAAACGAGCTTCGCGATCCAGCGCGCTGCCGCGGAGAACGTAATGCGCCACATCCGCAATGTGAACCTGCAACTGCCAGCCGCCCAATTTTCGTTCGACATATACTGCGTCATCGAAATCGCGCGCTGTTTCTCCGTCAATGGTGACGATAGGCAACGCGCGGAAATCGCGACGGCCTTCCAATTCTTTCGGCCCCGGCGGCTTCGCCACCACTTCCGCTTCTTCAATTACCTCCGGAGGAAATTCGTGGGGAATGTGATGCTTGCGCAAAATAATTTCAATGTCGACGCCCATTTCGCCGGGCTTGCCGACAATTTCAATCACGCGTCCTGATCCGGCAACTCCGCCACGAGGAAAACGAGTGAGCGCCACATTCACAACTGCGCCATCGAGCTGCGGAATTCTTTCCCGCGGATTCGTTGGCCGTGTAATTCCCAGTTTTTCCGCCAGTGCCGGGGGTAATTCTTCTCCAGAGGGAATCACAATTTCACCAAGGCGCGATTCGTAAGGCAGTACAACATTTCCAGCGGAACCGTAGCGGAACAATCCAACGACTGTCTGATGCGCGCGCTCGACGACTTTGACGACACGGCCCTCCGCGCGGCCACGGCGATCGCGGCGTTCAACGCGGGCGAACACGTGATCTCCGTGCATGGCGTCGCCCATCGCATCGCGCCCAAGAAACAGATCGCCGTCAACTCCGGGAATCGGCTTATCGGGAACCACAAATCCGTAGCCATCTTGATGAGCAACGATACGGCCGCGCACTTGCCCGGC
>DASYNR010000006.1:0-16059 GCA_036008485.1 Candidatus Acidiferrales bacterium
GCGAGTCCCAGCCCACGCCGTCCTTAAAAACAATTTCAACTTTTTCAATATCCGCGATGCGTGCAACGGGATCGCCGTGAATCACCATGATGTCCGCGGATTTTCCCGGCGCGAGCGTGCCGACCTTTGCGGACAATCCTAGAAACTCCGCACCGTTTGCGGTGGCGATGTGAATTGCTTCGGCCGGCGTGAATCCGCCTTCGACCAAAAGCTCGACTTCGCGCTGATCGCCGAAGCCGGGAAGATCACCGCCCGCGCCGGTGGGATCCACTCCGGCCATCAACACACCGCCGGCTTTAACGAAGTCGCGCTCAAATTTCATTTCGGTTTGCAGCAGAGTGTTCCACGGAGTGTTCGCGGCATTTGCGGCGGTGCGCGAACGACCTTCCAGATATGCGATGCGTTCTTCGGGCAGCAGCGCTTCCAGAGGGCGCGCCATCCATTGCATTGGCGGACGATTCGGAACAAATCCCTCGAATACTGGAAGCGTGGAAGTGATTGCCACGTGATGCGCGACGAGTTCCTTGATGGTCTGCTGAATATCGGGTCCTTCCACGTCCATCTTCGCGATGGTTGCGAAAGTATCGTTCTGCGCGGGACAAACGTCGGGTGATTTACCGGGATTAAATTCTGTATCCACGACGAGGCCGTGTTCCAGATTGTCGATGCCAAGCGCGGCCGCTTCTTTAAATCCGATAGAGCAAAGGTGTCCGGTGATTTTCACGTTGTGCTGGTGCGCTGCGGCGATGGCGGCGGAAAGTTCGGCGCGCGTGATGTGCATGTACGCTTTGAAGGATCCAGCGCCAAGCCCGGCCCAGTAATTCACCAGGTCGCGCGCTTCGTCAGGGCCAGAAAGCTGATGCATTTGCACTCCGGTTCCCGGAGGGCCTTCCAGATATGGGCCGGTGACGTTCAACTTCGGACCGGCTACGCGGCCATCGTCAATCATCAATTTCAAATTTAGATCGGTGTATGGCTCAAGACTTCCCGCGGTTCGCGCGGTGGTCACTCCGCACGCCAAGTATAGTCGCGGCGCAGTGGCGGCAATTTCGTTGTACTGGCCTCCGGCGGGATAAAACATATGCTCGTGCATTCCAACCAAACCCGGCATCACCGTGTAACCGGTCAGGTCCATCATTTGTGCGCCCGCGGGAATCTGTGCCGACGCGGCAGAACCCATCCAGGAAATTTTTCCGCCGCTGATCACGATGGTTTGATCGTCGCTTGGCGCCGAACCTGTGCCGTCAATTACCTTCACGTGAGTCAGCGCGATTACCGGCGCGTCCGTCTTGATGAACTGGCGCAGCGGATTGCCCCGGCCCTGTGCATGAGAAGGCGCAGCGCTCAGGCAGGTCGTCAGCAAAATTATTCCCACAGTAAAAATCAATCGACGCATCTCAAAACCTCCCGAGCCGCAGGACGATTCCCGCAACTCTGCAAAATGTGAACTCACTTTTTGACGATTTGATAATTGCTGAAGCTCATTTCAATGGAAACGGCCTGCGTTGGGAAAGTGACCTGATAGCTGACCTTGCCGGGCAATTGAAATCCTTCGACGGTTTGATACTGCACCTCAAAATTCACTTTCTGCGTTCCGTTGTTGATGTCGCTGTTCAGGCTGGTCATCAGCAAGCCTTTATCGGTCTTTGAATATTTGGGGTTCATCACAATAATTGCCGAAGTGGAGGTCACCTTCATGGAAGTAAGCAGCGAGTCTCTGTTCAGGACCAGATCAACATTTGCCTCTCCGGTTTTTTGTGAAAAATGAATTCCATCTGGTTGGGCCAACATGGTGAGATTCTGATCGTCAGAGGGAGCAAAAATTCCGGTGAATACAACGGATCCCCACGATTTGAAAAATCCCTCGATTACCTGCTTCGCGCCACCAACCATTTGGCTCACGGTAGGATCGACGCTTCCGCCAGTTGCCAGAAATGGAGTGGCCGTGGCGTTACCCTGCTCGTCAACCACTGTGGTAAACGCGACCGGAGTGATTAGCGCGATCTTTGCTTCGTCGACTGCTGTGCCATTCTGCGTCATGAATTTCGCGAACTTCGCCCAGTCCGGCTGAATGGTGCATTGGAAAGATTTCACGCCCTGGTTTTGCAGGACGTAGTAAATCTGCCGCGCTTTTGAAAGAAGTTGAGCTTTGTCGGGCGGCGACGCTGTTTCGGATTGAACGGCTTTGCGGCACGCGGCGGGAGCCAGCATCAAGGTGATCGCCAGCGATAGTGTGAGCCACGAGGATACGGCGGTACTTTTCTTTGATGCGTTCATGGATGCGTCCCCGTAATCGCGAAATGGCGCGACTGATGTGGCGTCGCAGTTCGGCCAGCCGAAATGCCAACGCCAGTATCCACAATAATCGGGAGATTTGAAGGAATTATTTATGGTTGCGAAATAGCAGGAAGCAGGAATGGTAGGCTCGTGGGGACTCGAACCCCAGACCTCCACCGTGTCAAGGTGGCGCTCTAACCAACTGAGCTACGAGCCTACTGTTTGGACAGATTTTAGCACAGCCGCTAATTTACTGTGCGCGGGCCTCTATTTCTATTTCGCTGCCACGGGATGAAGAAAACTTTCCACGGCATTCAAAAATATTCCCGGCTGATCCACGAACGTCATGTGCCCGCTCTTCGGCAAAATCACAATTTTCGAGCCGGCGATTTTTTGATGCATCACCTGTGACATTGCGGGATCGGATTCATCATGATCGCCGGCGGTAATCAGTGTGGGGACGTGAATTGTGGAAAGGCGATCCGTATATTCCACGGAGGTGAGGTTGCCATCGATCACGAACTCGCCGTGGGAGCCCCACATTTCGCGATACAAATCCCAGGAAGTGTTGCCCTGTCCGATGGGATCGAAATTTGGATCTGGATGGTTCTGATATAGGTATGGGAAATATCCTTCGCCCCATGCGGCAACCATGTAGTCACTTGTGTAGCGATTCTTCTCGTAGTCTTTTCCGTGACCGAATAATCCATCGGCTTCCATTTTCTTGATGCGGTCGCGCAATTCGGCGGGCATGTTTTGTTCCATGCGGACGAAGACTTCGTTGATGGCGCGCGTGCTTGAAAATGTGCTGCACAGAATCAGCTGCGTCAGATTCCGCTGATACTTCAGCGCGTAGGCTTGCGCGAGAACTCCGCCGTAAGAATGTCCGAGCAGCGCGATCTTTCCGAGGCCGAGCTCCGTACGGACGGCTTCCACATCCTCGACCATATTTTCGACAGTGTAGCCTTTCGGATCTTCGAGTTTCTCGGAGCGCCCCGAGCCGCGCTCGTCAATGAAGATGAGCTTGTTGTGGCGCGCGAGCGGCAGCAGATAGGGCAGGAAGTAGTCGTGTGACGCGCCGGGGCCGCCATGGACGATCACCAGCGGCGCTCCGCGGCCAATGGTTGTGTAATAGATGAGCACTCCGTGCGCATCCACAAATCCTTCTTGAATCGGATAGACAGATGAAGCGCTTGGCGCGGCGGTGGGCTTCGTCTGCCCCACTGCACCAATTGACGTGAATAGTGAAATCGTGGTGGCCATCCAAACTACTGCCAGGGTGCGACGTGTATTCATGGTTCCCCCTTAGGACTGCTCATCTTAGTGCAAAAATAAGACGCAATTTCAAAGAATTGCGCTAGAATCTGTGCTCCGCCGTCGGCCTGCATCGTAGGTAACCGGCTTGGGAGCTAATACGTCATACTGAAAGCGGGAAGTTGCGTAACCGGCGATCCCCGCCCGTGTCGGAGCATGCCTTCCAATCTGGAAACCGGGCGACGCGCAGATACGTCGGTATAAGCGGAATACACAGGAAAAGGTAGAACCCACATGAAATTACCCAAAATTATCGGCCAGCATCTGATTGCTACTACTCTCGGATTGATCGTCGTGGTCGGCGGCGGAAGTTGGCTTGTTGTTCGGAACCGCGCGCCCGAGGTCAAATACACGATGGCACCCGTGCGCAAAGGCAATATTACCGCGGTGGTCCAGGCGACGGGAACAGTAAACCCACTGACAACGGTGCCGGTGGGATCGTTCATCTCAGGCACGGTACTTTTCGTATTCGCCGATTTCAATACGCGCGTCCGCGCTGGACAAGTGCTCGCGCAGCTTGATCCCGTGCCATACGAAGCAGCATACGTGACGGCGAAAGGGAACCTGGATAACGCCATCGGTAACGAGAAAAACGTGACGGCCAGCCTGATTTCTGCTCAGGCGAATATTGATGCCGACCTCGCGACAGTAAAGAAGCTTGAGGCGGATGCCGCGTATGCACGCGCGAATGGGAAGCGCGTCCACGATCTTACTGTCGCAGGAATCGACACGAAGGATACGGATGATCTCGCAGTGTCGACTCTGGGTCAGGCAGAGGCAGCAGTGGTGTCCGGTCAGGCAACGGTTGCCCAGGCGCGAGCGCAGCTTGAACAGACGAAGGCGCAACTGCTTCAAGCCAAGGCGCAGACAGAGGCGGCGCAGGGTTCGCTGGATAACGCCATCGCCAACCTCGATTACACGACAATCACGTCGCCAATCGACGGCATTGTCGTGCAACGGAGCGTGACTGTTGGACAGTCTGTTGCAGCTTCACTTACCGCGCCAAACGTATTCACGATTGCGCAAGATTTGAAGGCGATGCAGCTGTATGCCGCTACCGACGAATCAGACACCGGCAATATTCACGTGGGAACAGACTGCACGTTTCAGGTAGATGCCTTTCCGGCACAACAATTTCATGGCCGAGTGAGCACCGTTCGGTTGAATGCGACCACGGTGCAGAACGTTGTAACGTATTCAACGATCATCGATTTCGAGAATCCGGATGAACTGCTGTTGCCGGGCGAGACGGCATACGTGAATATTCCCACGGGTCAGGCAGATAACGTACTTGAGATTCCCAATGCGGCGCTCTCGTATGTGCCGGATATGCCTTACGCCGATCTGCGGACTCTTTACGTGGCGAATAAAATTCCTCGAGCCGCTTACACAAACCACTTGGGTGGGGCGCAAGTAGTCTGGACCAGGGATGCGGAAGGGAAGCTAAAGCCAATCGCTATAAAGACGGGCATAACGGACTACGTTAATACGGAAATGAAAGACGGCCCGCTCAATGAAGGCGATCAACTCATTACCTTCCAGGAAGGCGGCGCCAAGGCCTCCAGTACCGGTAGCAACCCGCTCAACCAGAACGGTAGAGGTGGGCCCGGTGGCGGTCCTGGCGGTGGCGGAGGACGTGGGGGTGGCCGTTGAGATACGCCGAAGTTCTACGAGTGGCGTTCCGCGCTCTTGCGCGTAACAAAATGCGCACGCTGTTGACGATGCTCGGAATTATCATCGGCGTCGGCGCGGTGATCTGTACCGTTGCGATCGGCGAAGGAGCCTCGCAGCAGGTGCAGGAACAAATTCAGAGCCTGGGTGAAAACCTGATTACCATTAACGCCGGAAGCGTCAATCTGGGCGGCGTTCACCTTGGGAATCAGGCCACAAAATCGCTGACGACTGGGGATGCCACCGCGATCCAAGAACAAATCTCAACCGTCAGCCGGGTTTCGCCGGGAGTTGGTTCTGGTGTGCAAGTCGTTTTTGGCAATCAAAACTGGTTCACGCGCGTAACTGGAGCGTCGCCGGATTTTCTACAAATTCGGCACTGGCCCGTTGAGCGCGGAGCCGCCTTCAGCGATCAAGACGTTCAAAGCGCATCTGACGTTTGCATTATTGGCCATACCGTCGCGCTGAATCTTTTCGGCGACGGTAATCCTGTTGGACAGACGATTCGCGTATCGAGCCTGCCGTTCCGCGTGATTGGCGAGTTGGCGGCGAAGGGCCTGAATCCATTTGGTCAGGATCAGGACGATACGATGATTCTGCCGTACACGACCGTGATGAAGAAACTTGCGGGCATTTCGTGGTTGCAGAGCATCACGGTTTCCGCCACGTCATCGGCTGAAATGGATGCGGCTCAGACGCAGATCGCCGGGCTTCTGCGTCAGCGCCATCACCTGCGCCCTTCAGAGCCTGATGACTTCATCATTCGGAGTCCCACTGATATCGCGCAGGCGCGTGCACAAACGCTGGGCGTAATGGAACTTTTGCTCGCATGCATCGCATCGGTTTCGCTTATCGTCGGCGGAATTGGAATTATGAATATCATGCTCGTGTCCGTCACCGAACGCACCCGCGAGATCGGCGTGCGTATGGCGGTGGGCGCAACAGAAAATGATGTACGCCGGCAATTCCTGAGCGAAGCGGTTGTGCTTAGTATGTTTGGCGGAGGCATCGGCGTGGTGTTCGGTTTCTTCGCATCCAATGCAGTTTCGGCCATGCTGAAATGGCCCACACTAATTCCACCATCATCAATTCTGATCTCCGTGCTTTTCTCGGCGGCGGTTGGAGTGATTTTCGGTTACTACCCAGCGCGCAAAGCTGCGTCGCTGGATCCCATTGAGGCCCTACGATATGAATAATCTTCGGAAGTTATTTCTTTTCACAACTCTTTCGGCGCTGATTTTGGTTTCGGCTTTTGCGGTTCATGCGCAGACGCAAGCCAAGTCCGGGACGGACGAGTTTTTCATCGTGTCATCGGTTGATAAGGTGCACAGCTCTTTCATTCTGCTGCTTCCAACCGAGATCACGGCGACGATCGCTTACAACGATAAAACGAAGTACTCTGACGAAAACGGCAAGCCGCTAAAGAGTACTGACTTTCGCACGGGCGATTCAGTGTTTGTCACCTACGCACTGCAACCGAACAAAACGATGGTGGCCACGAACGTTCGCAAAGGCATGATGACCACGGCGGAAATGCGCAAGCGGTATCTGCCGGGCCTGCCAATCACCGCGCATCAAAAGGGGCTTGGACACTAGTCGAAACGGACTGCGGTTGTTTTCTTAACTTGGATTACATGGGCGGAGATTCTTCCGCCCATATTTTTTGGTGAGCGCGGATTTCAGAACGACTCCGAGCTATCTTCCTAGCGAGTGCAGTAATTCCGCCAGATAATTCTGCCAGATTGCCGGAAGAGAATGCGTACCGTGGCCCCGCGTTTGATCGGTGATGGGCAGCAAAATGAATCGCCCGTCTTTCACGCGCTTAATTTCACGTTCGGCGATTCCCAGTTCGGGCGGATTGATCATGTCGTCCGCGGAATTGATGTACAACACCTTCGCTTTAATTTTTTCAAGGTCAGGATCGGGATTGTAATTCCGCGAAGCGTTGAAATAGTAAAGCATGTCGTTCGGATCGGTTGTGGCGATTCCGGATTTTTCGCGTTGTTCCAAAAATGCATCGGCCTGATCCCGCGTCGGATAGCTCTTCTGCCATTGCAGCGCGGTGCTGCCCATCAGCAGCAGAATATCCTCAGCTTCGATCATCCCGTGCAACGTGGTGCTGCCATACTCCCCATTGTTATATTGAGGATCCGAAGTAATTGCGTCCATTACCGCTTTGCGCATCACGCGATTGCGTCCGGCAATGGCCACTGTCTGGCAGGCCAACGGCACGAGGCCATCCATAAAATCTGGATACGTTTCGCCCCACACCCACGCCTGCATACATCCCATTGAAGTGCCCATCACCAGTAGCAGATGATTCACTTTCAGCGCGTCGGCAACCACAGCGTGCTGTGCAGCAACCATGTCGTCGTAATCATAGTGAGGAAATTTCGCGTGCAACCCATTGCTCGGCTTGCTGCTGCATCCGTGGCCGAGGCCGTCCGGCAAAATGATGAAGTAATGTTTCGCGTCCAGCAATTGGCCGGGACCAAAAAGAATTCCTGCAAACGTTGCGGTAAGAAATGCGCGTCCGGTGCCGCCGGTGCCGTGGCCGATGATTACGGCGTTGGTCACCTTGCCGCTCGCATCACGTTCCGGCGCGCCCAGCGTGTAGTAGTGCAGCTTCAATTCGGGCAAAGTCTCGCCGTCCTTGAAATGGAAATCGCGCACGATATAATCGCCCTGCTTCAGTGTTTCCGCCCACGGCGCGCCCTGCAATCGTGCGGGTAATGTGACCGGCCCCGGATTGCACGCTTGCGCCGCCAAACGCGCGGCTTCTTCCGCTTGTTGCGTGGCCGGATCTTGAGTGGCCTGGCCGAACGCCGGCGCAGCCGCTGCAATCATGAAAATTGCAGTTGCCACGGCAGTTAAAAAACCAAGTTTCCGATTGAAACGCTGGCTCATTTTATTTTCCTCGCTTCAATGAAAATACATTCTGGTGACGCGCACAGTTGCGCGTCACCAGAAATTCCCTAGCGCGAAAGCGCTACCAGATTCGGCAAGGCTGCTCGCGCACCATCGGTGATCCCGCTTTGCAGTCAAACGCCTTTGCAAACGCCTCAAGGTTTGAAGGCGCCGCGATGGCGCGGAAACGTCCCAGTGGGTGCGGATTTGTCTTCACCTGCAAGCGATCGAATTCCGGCGTGGAGTTTCCGCCCCAGATGCGGGCCGAAGAAATAAAGAATCGCTGCTCAGGTGTGAAACCATCAATCGCCGGATGTGGTTTGCCCGCGATTGCTTTTTCCATCGCCCGGAATGCGATGGCCATTCCGCCAAGGTCCGCGATACTTTCGCCAAGAATCAGTTTGCCGTTTTCATGCAAATCGCCAGATACGACGTAGCCGTCAAATTGTTTTGCAACGCATTCTGCGCGCTCCTGGAAGTTTTTCGCGTCTTCCGGAGTCCACCAATCCCGCAGGTTTCCTTGGCCGTCAAATTTTCGGCCTTCATCGTCAAAGCCGTGCGTCATTTCATGGCCAATCACAGTACCCATCCCACCGTAATTCAGCGCATCGTCGGCCTTCGCGTCAAAAAATGGAGCTTGCAAAATTCCGGCCGGGAACGTGATGTCATTTCTCGATGGATTGTACGAAGCATTCACGGTCGGCGGAGTCATTCCCCATTCGGCGGGATCCACCGGCTTGCCGATACGGTCCAAATTTCTGTGATAATTAAATTCGGCGCTGCGCAGCATGTTGCCAACGAACGGCCCGCGATCCACGCGGAACGCGGAATAATCGCGCCATTTGTCGGGATAGCCGATCTTGATCGTCATCGCGTTCAATTTCGCCACGGCTTGCTGGCGCGTGGCAGGACTCATCCACGGCAGCGATTGCAAATCTTCGCCCAGTGCGGCAATTAAGTTGTGAACCATTGCGAGAGCGCGTGCCTTGGCTTCAGGCGGGAAATTTTTCTCGACGTACTTTTGTCCGAGTGCTTCTCCCAGTGCGCGATCCGTGGCCTGAACACACTTTTTCCAGCGCGGCAGATCTTCCTTCGCGCCCGTCAAAATTCGCCCGGAGAAATCGAAATTTTCCGCAACGAATGGTGCCGAAAGATTTGGCGCGGCCGAGTGAATTACATGCCAGCGCAGGTATGTTTTCCAGTCGTTCAGCGGAATGGCGCCGATGTTCGCATCCAGCGCGGTGAAAAATTTCGGCGTCGTCACATCGACCACTGCGATATTCGGATAGCCGATGTTGCGGAAATATGCGCGCCAGTCAAAATGTGGAGTAAGCGCGACAAGGTCCGCAACATTCGTACGGTGATATGTTGCGTCGGGATTACGCATCTCGACGGGCGTCATCGATGCGCCGGCCAGCTTTGTTTCTATCGCCAGCACGGTGGAGGCTTCGGCGGCAGCGCGGTCCGGCGCATCGCCTGCCAGAACAAACATTTTTTCAACGCTCTTGCGGTAAGCATCGCGAAGCTGTACGGATTTATCGTCCGTCTCCGTATAGAAAGTGCTGTTTGGCAAACCAATACCGCCTTGCGAAGCCGATCCCGTTTGTTCAGAACTGTTCTTGCGATCTGTCGTGGAGCCGAAGCGGAACATCACGCCGACGCCTTCCGTATGCAGATGAGCTACTTCAGCTTGCAGTGTGTTCACATCTGAAATTTTTGCGATGCGCCCAAGTTCGTCATCCAGCGGATGAATTCCCGCTGCGTCGCTCTGCGCGGAATCCATGCAGCTTGAGTAAAAATCGCCGATTTTTTGTTCGACGGAACCCGGCCTCGCCGATTTATTCGCGGCGGCCTCATCAAGAATTCCGTGCAGAACTTCCTGATTGTGATCCTGCAGCTCGGTAAAGTGGCCGTAGCTCGCAAACGCAGGCGGAATCGGATGCGTTTTTGCCCAGCCACCGTTCACAAAATTGTAGAAGTCCTCGCACGGTTTGCAGGTCGTATCCATATCCGCAGGATTCAATCCATGAATCTCTGCGCCGGCATTTTGTGCAGTCGCAACCGCGTGGCCCGTGGGAACAATGAACATCAGGGGCAATAAGATAGATACTGCGCAAATTACAACGAGCCACGCGACGCGTTTCATTTGTAAAACCTCCCAAATTTTGGACAAGCGTTTCTTCTCAAGATTAATTTTCGCCGTTGCAATCAGCTACCAGATTCGGCAGCGCTGATCTTCCCCACGCACCATCGCATCGCCGGCCTTGCATCCGAACGCGGCGGCAAATGCAGGCATGTTCTGCGGCGACGCGATAGCGCGAAAACGCGGCAGCGGATGCGGATCGGTATTCGTCAGCATCATTTCATACGCGGGACGCAGATTCTGTCCCCAGTTTCTGCCGAACGCGATAAAGAATCGTTGCTCCGGCGTAAAGCCATCCACGAGCGTATCCGGTTTTCCTGCGTGAGCCTTTTGGAATGCGGCGTGGGCGATGACAAGTCCGCCCAGATCGGCAATGCTTTCGCCCAGCACCAGCTTGCCGTTTTCGTGTGTATCGCCGGAAACCACGTACGCGTCAAATTGTTTCTGCACGCAGGTGGCGCGCTCCAGAAAATTTTTCGCGTCCTCCTCCGTCCACCAATCGCGGAGATTTCCCTTCGCGTCAAATTGGCGGCCCTGGTCGTCAAATCCGTGCGTCATCTCATGGCCGATTACAGAGCCCATTGCTCCATAATTCAAAGCGTCATCGGCTTTCGCATCGAACAATGGAAATTGCAAAATGCCGGCCGGAAATACAATTTCGTTCATCAGCGGATTGTAGTAAGCGTTCACGGTTGGCGGAGTCATTCCCCACTCGCCGTGATCCACTGGCTTCCCGATTTTCGCGGCGTCAAAATGAAAATCTTCCTGACGAGCGCGCATCACATTCTGCAAGTAGGAAACGCGATCGACTTTTACTCCGGAATAATCCCGCCATTTATCGGGGTAACCAATTTTCAGTGTGATGGCATTCAGTTTTGTAATCGCTTGCAGCCGTGTTTCAGGGCTCATCCATGACAATGTTTTCAAATCTTCGCGCAGCGCATCAATCAGGTTGTGAACCATTTCCAGCGCGCGCGCTTTTGCGGCCGGAGGAAATGCTTTTGCAACGTAAAGTTGGCCGAGCGCTTCGCCCAAATCGCGGTCCGTAACGGTGACGCAGCGCTTCCAGCGCGGAAGCTGTTCAGGTGTGCCCGTCATAGTCCGGCCAAAGAAATCGAAATTCTCATTCACGATCGCGGTGGTCAGGTAGGGTGCGTCGGAATGCACCAAATGCCAGCGCAAATAAGTTTTCCAATCGTCGAGCGAAACTGAAACCAGTTGCGCATCGAGGCCTTTGAAGAAGTCCGGCTGCGCGGCATTCACAACATTTATTCCGGGGAAGCCGATCTCGCGAAAATAGGCGGACCAATCGAAATGCGGCGTCATTGCGGCCAGCTCGGCCAATCCCATGCGGTGATAAATCTTCTCCGGATCTCGCTGCTCGACTCTCGTCATCGAAGCGTTGGCGAGCGCCGTTTCAATCGTCATCACCGTTGCGGCTTCCTCTTTCGAGCGTTCGGAGGAATCGCCCATCAATCCAAACATTTTCACAAGATGCGCTCGATAAGCGTCGCGCAATTTCACAGAGGTGTCATCAGTCTTCGTATAGTAATCGCGGTCCGGCAGTCCAAGACCGCCCTGAAACGCGCCGCCGGTTTGTTCCGTGCTGTCCTTGAAATCCTGCACCGATCCAAAATTGAACATCGCGCCAACGCCCATTGTTTGCAGCCGCGCTACTTCAGCTTGCAGCGACGTCGCATCCGAAATCTTTGCGATGCGCGCAAATTCATCGTCCAGCGGATGAAGGCCGGCGGCGTCGATCTTCGTTGTATCCATGCACGTTGCGTAGTAATCGCCGATTTTCTGATCGATTGAGCCGGCCACGTTTGTTTTATTCGCCGCTGCACCCTCAAGGATATCGTGCAATACATCGCGGTTATGCTCGGCCAGTTGATTGATGCGGCCCCAGCTCGGATACGCTGCTGGAATTTCGTTGTGCGCAATCCAGCCGCCATTCACGAAGTGATAGAAGTCCTCGCACGGTTTGCATGTCCGGTCAAAATCTGCCAAATCAAGTCCGTGGTTTTCCGCCGGAGCTTTTTGCGGCATGGCGGTGGGCGGAGTCGATTGCTTTACTGGCGGCTTCGCAGTTTGTGTGGTCTGGCGCGCTGACATGGCCCCAACTACAGTCAACAGTATCGCGATGAAGAACGCTCCGCCGAAAACCAAATTACGTTTCATAGTGGAATGCCCCTTTTTCTACGAAATCAAAGTTCGTTCAACAGATTGTTTTCGGAAGTCTAATCCAGCACTGGATGTTTCTTGTGAAAGTCCGTGGCGTCCTGATAAGCCTTCGCCAAAGCGAGCACTTTCGCATCTCCGTACAGATTTCCCAGGAACGTTATGCTCACCGGAGTGCCGGGACCGCCGCCGAAATTATCGTTCGCAGGCTTTTGCGCGTCCGCTCCACGGAATCCATTAGGCAGAATCACGCTCGGATGCCCCGTCAAATTCGTGATGGTAAGCTGAGCGCCGTTCGTTGGCGCGACCACCACGTCCAAATCCTTGAAGAAGGTATTCATGGCTTCGATCATCAACATGCGCGCGCGATTAGCTTGAATATATTCCACGGCCGGCATAAATCGCGCGGTGCGGAAAACATTTGGCCAATCGCCAGGACCTTGTTCGGTCAGTAATTTATCGCGCCCGGAGCGCGTAAGTTCGTCAAATGCCGCGGCGCCTTCCGCCTGCAGCAGCGCACGCATTCCGCCAATATAAGGGAAAGCCGGTAGCTCGACGGGTTTCATCTGCACGCCCATGGAGGCCAATTTATCCAGCGCGGCTTGATCGAATTTGTGTTCGTATTCGCGCGTAGCGAAGGCGGCCGCGCGGCGTTGCTGCTGTGTGTCCCAACGAGTTTTCTCGTCCGCAGTCATTTCCGCGATCGGCTTCGGCGGTGCCTGCTCAGTAAGTGGCGTCAGCGCAAAATCTTTCTGCAACACTCCCACACGCAGCGTGCGCCAGTTCAGTTGCGCATCCCAATTAAATGCCGCGGGTTGCACTGAACGGTCTTTTCCGTCCGGCCCGTGAATCGTGTTCATCACAATCGCGCAATCTTCCACCGCGCGGCAGATCGGCCCAATTTTGTCCATAGTCCAGGAAAGCGCCATCGCGCCGGTGCGAGGCACAAATCCGAATGTTGGACGCAGTCCCGTCACCCCGCAGCGAGTGGATGGCGAAGAAATTGATCCCAATGTTTCCGTGCCGATGCTGAATCCAACGCAGCCCGCCGCCGTTGCCGATGCCGGACCAGCCGATGAGCCGCTCGATCCCTGCGCGGGATTCCACGGATTTCGTGTGATGCCGCCATACCAATGATCGCCTTGTGCCAGCGCGCCGAGCGTCAGTTTCGCAATCAGCACTGCTCCGGCCTTATCCAGACGCTGAACAACTTCCGCGTCCTCGTCGATCATTTGCTTTTCAAATCCACCAGCGCCCCACGTTGTTGGATACCCTTTCACCGCCAGCAAATCTTTTCCGCCCCACGGAATCCCATGCAGCAGTCCGCGATATTTTCCCTTCGCAATTTCCGCATCCGCGGTTTTCGCTTGATCTTTCGCGCGGTCGTCCGTGGAAGTAATTAAGAAATGAAGTTTCGGATCGTACCGCTTCAACCGCTCCAGATACATTTCCGTCAGCGCCATCGACGAAACTTTCTTTGTGCGCACCAGCTCGGCCAATTCGCGTACAGACGAAAACGCCACATCTTCAATATTCTTCGGAGCACGCGTCGCCACTGCGGGCGCCATCACCGACGCGCGCATCGGCACGCTGGTGGTATTCAATTTCCATCCCATCGGCAGCGGATCAAACACTAGCGCCGGCTGCACGCCATTGGGCATGTGCAGCGCATAAATCGCTTCGTAGCCGGCCGTCGCGCCGTTCAGTCCGTTCAGCAAAGCCTGCTTGTAGTCGTCCAGAATATTTACGTCGGCAACTTGCGCCGCGGCATCAATCATTTCTTTGGTGATAGTGGGCTTGCCCTGCGCCATCGTATAAAGCACGCCCGGCAAAAGTGTTCCCGCAAGGCCCGCGCTGGAGCAGACCGCGATAAAGTGGCGACGATTCCACACAGATGCACCCCCGTAAAGTTTAAGACGGCAATTTTGGAACGAGGAGAGTGTAATACAGGCGGAGGCCTTTATGCTTGCGGCAACTGTTGCGCGGGCCAAATATTTTTGGCTTTGTAGGGCGCGCTACCGGATCGCAAATTCACCTACGGGTGCGTCATATTTTCCGGCCGCACAATCTCGTCAAATTCTTCGCCGCTTAAATATCCAAGCTGGATACACGCCTCGCGTAAACTGATGCCCGCTTCCAGTGCCGTGTGCGCCAGCTTCGCGGCTTTGTCATAACCAATTCGCGGATTCAGCGCCGTCACCAGCATCAGGGAATTCTTCACGTAAAATTCAATTTTCGCGCGATCCAATTCAATTCCGTTGACCATGTATTCTACAAATCCGTGGCACGCGTCGCGAATCAGCGTCACTGAATGCAGAAAATTATGAATGATCACCGGCTTAAAGACATTCAGCTCAAAATTTCCCTGCGAATCGCCAAACGCAATCGCCGCATTGTTGCCGTGCACTTGCACCGCAATCATCGTCATCGCTTCGCATTGAGTGGGATTCACTTTGCCCGGCATGATGCTCGATCCCGGTTCGTTTTCCGGAATGCGCAGTTCGCCCAGTCCGCAGCGCGGCCCCGATGCTAGCCAGCGAATATCATTTGATATTTTCATCAGTGAGCATGCCAGCGTGTGAATCGCGCCATGCGCGTAAACTAGTTCGTCATGCGCGGAAAGCGCCGCGAATTTATCCGGATGCGAACGGAAAGGCAGGCCCGTCAAGTCCGCAATTTTCTTCGCTGCGCGCGCCGCAAATTCCGGATGCGTATTCAGCCCCGTGCCCACCGCCGAACCGCCAATCGCCAAATCGTAAACGCCGTCCAGCGATTGCTTCAGCCGCACAATGTCCCGCTCCAGCAGACTGGCCCAGCCGCCGATTTCCTGGCCTTCCGTTAGAGGCACCGCATCCTGCAAATGGGTTCGCCCGATTTTCACCACGTCCTGAAACTGTTTTGCTTTCGCGGCAATCGCATCGTGAACTTCCTGCACCGCCGGAATTAGCGCGTTCTGCACGCGCTCCGCTGCGGCAATATGCATCGCCGTAGGAAAAGTATCATTCGATGACTGCGACATATTCACGTCATCATTTGGATGAATTGGTTTCTTTGATCCCATCACGCCGCCGGCCATTTCAATCGCGCGATTGGAAATCACTTCATTCACATTCATGTTCGTCTGCGTGCCGCTGCCCGTTTGCCAAATTCGCAGTGGAAAATGTTCGTTCAGTTCGCCCGCGATCACTTCATCCGCAGCCGCGCAGATTAATTTGGATTTTTCCGCGGAGAGTTTTCCAAGATCCTCGTTCACCAGCGCCGCCGCTTTTTTCAAAATGCCGAACGCGCGAATCATCTCCGGCGACATCGTGTCGCGCCCAATATTAAAATGCAGCAGCGAGCGCTCCGTTTGCGCGCCCCAATAAGCGCTACTGGGCACCTCAATTTTTCCCATACTGTCGGATTCAGTGCGCATCGGCTGCTGCGGTTTCGTCACGGACATGTACGTCCTCCACGTATCATTATAACGGGGACTCGAGCGGAACGTAGCGGCTTCCGCGAAAAGTTTGTGCCGCCGGGAAACGTAGTGCGATTCAACTATTTTGCGGGGAAAGCGCTGGACGCGC
>DASYNR010000007.1:0-3475 GCA_036008485.1 Candidatus Acidiferrales bacterium
ACCAGCTACCTCAGCGCCGTTGGCGGCCCTGACTATGCGCGTCGGGGATATTGGCCGGCGAATTTGCATCTCGTTGGCAAAGAAATCATTCGCTTTCACGCCGTTTACTGGCCCGCATTTCTGATGGCCGCAGGACTTCCCTTGCCGAAACAAATCTGGGCGCACGGTTGGCTGCTGATGGACAGCGCCAAGATGAGCAAGTCCACCGGAAATGTTGTGCGTCCGCGCCCCATCGTCAGTGTGATGGGAATGGACGCGCTGCGCTATTACTTGCTCCGCGAAACTACTTTCGGACAGGACGGAAATTTCAGTTACGACGCGCTGGTGACGCGCTACAACGCCGATCTCGCGAACGGCCTTGGAAATTTGGCCAGCCGCACGCTCACCATGATCGAAAAGTATTGTGATTCGCAAATTCCGAAGCCCGGTGACGCGTCAGTCGGCGCGGGCGTCGCCGCCGAAGCCGAGCGCGTGATCGCTGCTGCGAACGAAGGCTACAATCAATATCAGTTCTCGGTGACTCTTGAAGCGATCTGGAGTCTGATTACTCGAGTCGATCAGCTCATCACCACGGAAAAACCGTGGACGCTTGCGGGCGGACAACAAGCGCGGCTCGAAGCAGTTTTGCACGCAGCCGCGGAAGCTTTGCGCATCGCAACAATTCTTGCGCATCCGGTAATTCCAGCGGCCACCGAAGGAATTTGGAAATTACTCGGGCAGGCCGTTCCGCTGCGCGAGCAAAAAATTGACGCATTGAAGTGGGGCCAACTAAAGCCCGGAATGCGCATCGCAAAACCCGCGGGAGTTTTTCCGCGCATTGATAAAGCAGACGCAATCGAAAGGATGGAAAAAATGGAACAGGAATCCAGCAAGCCCGCGGCACCTGCGACGCCAGCAGCAACTCCAGCCGCAGCAGGAGCCGCGCCGACCGCTGCTGCACCAGCGGCACCAGTGAAAATTGGAATTGAAGATTTCACTAAAGTTGAAATGCTCGTCGGACAAATTCAAACTGCGGAGCGCGTTGCCGGCGCGGATAAACTTCTGAAGCTGACCGTGGACATCGGCACTGAAGTTCGCCAGATCGTCGCCGGAATTGCGACGGCCTACGAGCCGGAAAAGTTAATCGGCCTCAAAGTCGTGGTGGTTGTGAATCTCGCTCCGCGAAAACTGCGCGGCGTCGAATCCAACGGAATGATTTTGGCCGCGTCCATCGGGCCGGAGAATCGTCCGATCCTCGCTGGATTCGCGGAAGACGTTCCCGCCGGAACGCGGCTGAAGTAACCGCGCGATTCGGCGCGCCGAAAATAAATGGAACTCACAGACTCCCACGCCCATCTGGATTTCCCACAGTTCGATGAAGATCGTGCGGCCGTAATCGAACGCGCGCAGGCGGCAGGCATCGTCGCTCTTCTCGCCATTGGCACTGGGCCCGGGCCGGAAAAGTTAGACGCCGCGCTTCCCTTCGCCGAACAGCACGATTGGATTTGGGCGACCATCGGAATTCATCCGCACGAGGCCGCGCAGGTTACCGACGCGCACATGGCCACGCTGGAAAGTTTGGCGAAACATCCGCGCGTAATCGCCTGGGGCGAAATTGGACTCGACTACCACTACGATTTTTCTCCGCGCGAAATTCAGCACGTAGTTTTTCGTAGACAACTTGCGCTAGCGCGGCAAGCCGAACTCCCCGTCGTGATTCACTGCCGCGAAGCGTGGACCGATTGTCTCGCCATCCTGCAAACTGACTGGAAGAGTTCCGGGCTCGGCGGAATTTTTCATTGTTTCACCGGCACTCTCGAAGAAGCCCGCGAAGGGCTGGACATGGGCTTCATGATTTCCTTCGCCGGAAACAGCACCTATCCCAAAGCGCAGAACCTTCGCGATGTGGCCCGCGATGTTCCGATGGAATCTCTGCTCATCGAAACCGACTCGCCCTACCTCGCGCCGCAAACTCATCGCGGCCGGAGAAACGAGCCGGCATACGTTGCAGAGGTGGCGCAGACGCTCGCGAGTGTGAGAAACTTAGCCGCCGAAGATGTGGCATCAATTACCACCGCAAATTTTCGGCGATTTTTCAAGCTGGGCGTTTCGGAAACAAAATGAGCGCCACCGGGCAAGCCCGCACCACAGGGAGACAGGCCATTCCGCTGCTGATGGCAAAAGAGATTTTCGATCTTGTCCGCGATGACCTCGCAAAGGTCGAGCAGGAGCTTGCGCTCCAGAGCGGCTCCGCGTTTGAGCCTGTTGCGGAAATCGGCAGCTATTTGCTGGGCGGCGGAGGCAAACGCTTGCGTCCCGCGTTGCTTTTGCTCGCCGCTGGATATTCAAATTATCAAGGCAGCGCCGCAATTCGACTGGGCGCGGTCGTCGAACTGATTCACAGCGCTACACTTATTCATGATGATGTGATTGACGGCGCGCAACTTCGCCGCGGACGTCCTTCCTCAAACGCGCGTTGGGGAAATCACATGAGCGTCCTGGCCGGCGACTGGCTTTACATGCAGGCGTTCCAAATGGCGCTGACCGAAAGAAATTTCCGCGTGCTGGATTTGCTCATCGAGCTGACGCAAAACATGGTCGAAGGCGAGTTGCTGCAACTCACGCACATTGGACGCATGGATTTAACCGAGCAGGAAGCATTGGAACTTTCCACGCGAAAAACTGCGTGTCTTTTCTCAGGATGTGCGCGCCTCGGCGCGGTTCTCGGCCAACAAGATGATTTGGTGGAGCAATCGCTCGCCGAATACGGGCATTACGCGGGACTCGCATTCCAGTTGATCGACGATTTGCTGGACTTCACTGCGTCACCCGAGCAACTCGGCAAGCCCGTCCTGAGCGATTTGAAAGAAGGCAAAGTAACTCTACCTTTGATCTACGCGCTGGAAGCTGATGGCGCCGCGGGCCGCAAGTTAGTCGCAACCGTCCTGGAAGAAAAAGATTTCCGCAGCGTGCGCCCGGAACAAATCACCGAACTCGTTCAAGAAACCGGCGCGCTCGAACGCACCCGCGCGCTAGCTCACGAATTCGCCGAGCGCGCAAAAACATCTTTGAACGGCGGCGCCAACACCGAATACGGCCGCGCGCTAATGAGCGTCCCAGATTTCATTCTCGCGCGCGATTCGTAGATTTCGTAACAGGCGCACCCAACGCTGGCTACAATGCTGCCCTTCAAGCTCGTCTATCACGAAGAATACGACCTTCATCTCGGCTCGCATGTCTTCCCTTCGCAAAAATATCGCCTCGTAAAAGAAGCACTAATCAAAGAAAATATCGCGGCGCCGGCGGATTTTCTGAAGCCTGAACTTGCGGCCGACGCAGACGTTCTCCGCGTGCACACGACCGACTATATTCATCGCATCAAATCCCACACTCTCACCGCATCCGAGCAAATGCTTTTGGAAATTCCGGCCGGCCCGGAAACCGTCCGCGCATTCTGGCTTTCCGCGGGCGGAAGTATTTTGGCGGGCCAACATGC
>DASYNR010000008.1:0-2193 GCA_036008485.1 Candidatus Acidiferrales bacterium
CCGCTGAATTGAATTTTATTTAGGAAGCTTTCGCGCCGTTCGCGGGAACGATTTCCCGAAGCGCGGCCACAAACTTTTGCATTTCTTCCGGAGTGCCCATCGAAACGCGCAGCCAGTCTTCCATTGAAGTAAATTTCCGGCCGACAAGGATGTTGCGATCCGAGAAGGCTTTGATGACCGGCGTTACGTCACTTCCAATGTGAATCATCATGAAATTCGTCTGTGACGGAATGTAGGTGCGGCCATCCTTTACGAGTTCCGAAGCAAGCCATTGGCGCGTACCGTTTATTTTTTGCCGCTGGTCAGTGACGTGATCCGGATCGGAAAGGCTCACCATCGCCGCCCTCATCACCGCGGCGTTCGTGCTGCTCCAGAGCTTGCTGGCGCGCATGGCGCTGATTGTTTGCGGAGTGCCAATGGCGTAGCCCAAGCGCATCCCCGCCATTCCGTAAATTTTTGAAAACGTCCGTGCCACAATCAGATTCGGATATTTCCCAATCCATTCGATCACGCTGCCGTACGCCGGGTCGTCTGCGAAATGACAATACGCTTCGTCCACCAGCACCATCGCGCTTCGCGGAACTTGATCCATAAATTTTCCGATGGCAACCTTCGATACGATCGTGCCCGTAGGATTATTCGGGTTGCAGATGTAAACGAGGCCCGTAGCGCTTGTTGTTTTTGCGGCCATCGCATCCAGATCATGCCGATGGTCTTTCGTTTGCGGAACGCTGATTGCGTTCGCGTGCATTACTTTCGCAAAGCCGAGCACAGCTTCGTAGGTGGGCGCGGCAGCAACGACATTTTTGTCGGGCCCGAGGAACGCCGTATCCGCCATGCGCAGAATTTCAGTGGAGCCGCAGCCGAGAGCAACTTGCGTCGCCGGCACGTTGTGATATTTCGCGATGGCTTCGAACATGCGGCTTTCCGTCACGTCCGGATAGCGGCAAGCAATTGTCTCCGAATTGGTGATGGCTTCGCGCGCTCGCGGTGACGGGCCGTAGGGATTTTCGTTGGAATCAATTTGGATTGCGCCATCAGTCGAACGCGGCGCGTGCTGCGGACGTGCGGCGAGAGTTTCGGTGAACGACGGCATCACCATCGCTCCGCCAAGTACCGCTCCGACGCTCTGCGCGAATTGCCTTCGATTCAATCCATTCTTCTTCATCGCTGCCTCCTCGGAAAACACAATGTCTTTGGGCGCGATTATCTACCGTGCGGCGTTTGTTCGCAAGCGTTCTGATAGTGGCGCTGCACTGGCAGAGCAATTCGCGATGTGCGAGAAGATGTGCGAGAATCCGCGTTCGGAGGAAATGACATGTCATCTGCGCAAACAGTTTCTGGACAGCCGACGCCCGAGCGTGTTTTTGAAATTCTGACGGGCTATCAGCAAGCGGCAGCGCTGAAAGCCGCAATCGAGTTGGACGTTTTCACCGCAATCGCGGAGGGGAATCAGGATGTCGCATCAATTGCGCGCCGGTGCAGCGCGTCCGAGCGTGGCATCCGCATCCTTTGCGATTTTCTGGCAGTCGGCGGACTGATCACAAAGAGCGACGGGAAATATGGTTTGGCGCCCGACGCGGCCGCTTTCTTGAATCGCAAATCGCCCGCGTACATGGGCTCGGTTCACAAATTTTTGCTGTCGGCCGATTCGCTGGCGCACATCATGGAACTTACGACAACGGTAAAAAACGGAACGGTCGCCGATAAAGAAGGCTCGACGAAACCGGAAAATCCCATTTGGGTGGAATTCGCGCGCTCAATGGCGCCAATGATGGCCATGCCCGCGGAAATACTTGCGAAAACAATAGGCGCCGCGGAAGGAAAGAAATGGAAAGTGTTGGATGTCGCGGCAGGTCACGGATTATTCGGCGTTGCTGTGGCGCGCCATAATCCAAATGCCGAGATTGTTGCGCTCGATTGGCCGGCTGTTCTGGAAGTTGCGAAAGAAAATGCCGCGGCGGCGGGCGTGGCGAATCGCTATCGAACTTTACCGGGCAGCGCGTTTGATGTGGACTACGGTACCGGCTACGACGTTATTTTGCTGACCAACTTTTTGCATCACTTTGATGTGCCGACCAACGAAAAACTTCTTCGCAAAGTTCACGCCGCGCTTGCACCCGGTGGACGCGCGGTCGCGCTGGAATTTGTGCCGAATGAGGATCGCATCAGCCCACCGATGTCCGCGCGATT
>DASYNR010000009.1:0-16330 GCA_036008485.1 Candidatus Acidiferrales bacterium
CGCGGCGGCGATTCGTCCGGACAATGCGGTTGAAGCGATGGCATAAGTTGTGTTCCAGCTGAACGGCATGATGTTGGAAGGGCCTTGCGGAAGCGTTTTGAAAATGGACTGCATGGAATCTAGTTCGTCGTCGGCTCGCTGCAGATTTCCTTTCGCGGCGAAAGCGCAGCCTCTGGCGTAATGCCAGAAAAAAGCTAAGCCCATGTAATTCTTGTCCGGTGCGGGAAGCGCGAGCACGTCATCCCATTTCGCAAAGCGCAGCGGAACAAGAATTGCGTTGACCATCAATTTTTCGGCGAGGCCGACGTCAAGATGCGCGTCGTGCGCGTCGACTTCAAGTTGTTTTGCGGCGCTCAAAGCGGCGTCGTAATCGCCATCCATTTCCGCTGCGGCAATCAGAAATAAATAATTGTGCTCGGCGTAACCCAGGCGATAGGTGATGTTCGACGCGCCTTGCAGCGCGAAATACGCGCGGTCGGCGGCAATTGCGGCCTGATTACTTTTCTCGGCGGCGGAGTAATCTCCGGTGCGCATGTAAATGTGCGCGGGCATGTGAACCAGATGTCCCGCGCCGGGCACGAGAGTTTCCAGCAGATGAGCGCTGGCGAGAGCGCGTTCGGGATACGGCGAAGCCTCGAGCGCGTGAATATAAAAATGATTTGCGCCCACATGATTCGGCCAGCGCTGCAAAACTTCTTTCAGCATAGCGACAACTTCCAGCGTGCCCGGCTCCGGCTGGCCGTCGTTCTTCCAAAGTCTCCAATCGTGAATGTCGAAAACGCTCTCGGCGTAGAGAGTGGCGGCGTCGGGATCGTCAGGATAATTTTTGGCCAGTTCGCGCATGGCAGAGCTGTAGTTACGCAACAGATTCGCGGGATCAGCGTGAAGATCGCGCGAAAAAAGTTTGGAAAGCGCGTCGACGTAGGCGCGTTCAATCGCAAGACCATTGACGGCGAGTTTTTTTGCGGCATCAAGATTGTCGCAGGCGATTTGATTTGTGCGCGCTGAAGCGGGGCCGGCCTGATAACTGGGCGCGAGAGTTAGCGCCAATCCCCAATACGGCATCGCTGCGGATGGATCCAGAAGAGAGGCGTGCTTGAACGATCGAGCGGCTTCATCAAAATTAAATGCGTAAGCAAGAGTGAGGCCCTGATCGAAAAACGCCTGTGCTTGCGGAGATTTCGTGTTGATTTGATGGTGCAGATTTCCCATCCCGGGAAGAATTTTAGCGGACGCCGCGGAATTTGCGGATGATTGCAAATCGGGCGCGGGCATACTCATGCCGGAATGCTGACGCGCGGGCGTCGCGTTCGCGCCGAGCGACGCGGCGGCGATCAGGAAAATTGAACGGCGCAGGGAATTCACGTCGGTTCCTGAGATGCGCGGGACATGGATGACATTCTAGGACAGATTTTGGATCGTCGCACGAACAGCGATGAAGTCAACGTAGGTGTGCGTTTGGAGGCGGGCGGGTCGCCCTTCGACTTCGCTCAGGATAAGCAGACCAGCCCCTACGTAGAAATTCTTAATGAATTTCCACTGTCCGGCTGGACGCAGACAATCTTCCCGCCACAACTTCCTGCACAACTTCGCGCAAACGATACGTTCCGGGCGGAGCTTGCAGGGTGGTCTTCGCGTCTACGCCATCTTTTGAAATTTCCGCGAAAGTTGCGTCCTTCAAATTCATGTCCATCACGGCTTCATTGCCGCCTAGATAGTGGTTTTGCATATCAAAAAGCGCGGTGATGAAAATCAGACGCTCGTTGCGAATATTATTTTCTTTCTTGAATGACAAACTTTTTCCGTTCACGTGAACAACAACTTTCAGCGCGGATTCGCCGGCCGCGTTTGTTCCGGATTGCGTGGCCACGTCGGCGCCGACTTCCGTAATGTTGTCATTCGCCATCACTTGCTTGGTGAGCTTTTGAAATTTCGCGCTGGGCGAATTTCTTTCGTGAGACTGCGCAAAATATCCGGGGCGCGCGGAAATCGAAACGTCGTGCATTCCGGGCACACGAACTTTCAATGTGTGATACGCACCATTTTCTTTCAAGTCGTCGGGATAAAAACTGAGCGCGTAGGTAACTTCGGGCAGCGCCGCGATTTCCACGAGTCCACCGCCAAGATCATTGCTGTTGTGAAAGAATTTTCCGCCTGTCGACGAGGCTAGAACCGACATGGAATCGTTGGAGACGTCGCGCTCGTCGCTTAAGAATTCATCCTGCAGCGCATTCATCCTGCCATTGCCGGCCACCAGATTCGGCGGACCGTCCGCTGGATTTCCGCCAAGCCAATCCGCGGCCAAACCTTTTGCATCAAGCGTGTTGATTACAATTCCGGCCTTCAACGCGGAATCAATCATCCTGTCCTGCGTGTGCTGAACTTTATCGGTTCGCGAAAAAAATCCGGAGGAACACATGATCAGCATTCGGCGCCCCGGCATTCTGCCCATGTAGCGGATCACGTCGCCAAGAACGCCCAGCGATTCGCCGGCGAATTGTTCGGAAAGCGAAAGAACGGTCGCCGCTTGCGTTTGCACCAACCGGGCTTGCTCGGCGGCGCAGCTCGCGCTGGGATTGCCCAGACAATTGCATTGCTCGGCCTGCGCTACCGCCAGATCGAATGCATCCGAATGAACGTCGAACATTTGCACGATCTGCATCGCCTCGTACGGCGTAATTCTGGGGCATGACGTTGCGCCGAAATTTGCGGCGCGCTGATGAGAAATAAGTTTGCCGAGGGTGTCCATCACTTGCTGCTTGTTGCTGGTGAATTGCTGCGTCACGGTAGTTGACGAAGTGAAGACTCCGGCGCGATCGGTTTCTTCCATATTTTTTTCAATGAAGCCGACGGCCGCTTTTCGCGCAAAAACCATATCGCTCGAGGACATATTTTGATCGTCAAAATAAAATCCCAGGTAGCGCGGAGGATTCGGAATCGGTGGCGCCGGAGGGAGTACCGCAACCTCGACGTGTTCCGGGACTTTCATGGCCGGCGGATGCGCAAGTTCCATGTTGAAAGCGGAGATGGTCTGCTTTCTGTTCTGATCGTAAATCTCGAAGTCGTTTTGCGTCAGCCCGGTGACGAGTTTTCCATTCGCGTCGCGCACGATGACAGACACATCCACAATCGTGCTCTGCACTTTGATCGTTCCATTTTCTTCTGGAACGTAGGGCTGGCTGGCGATTTTGATTTCATCGCTTTGCGCGGTTTGCCCCTGAAGCATGGGTACGGCCAGCACGCACACCAGCACGAGAAGGAAAAATTGTTTGATTCGCACCAAAGCTCCCAGGGCCTGAAGGTTAACAAATCTAAACGGGTTAGACGCGCCAATCCGCTAGTCGTTAGACGCAGTATAGCATTGTGGAGTTACCCGGAAGATTAGGTGATTAGAGATCCGGCGCTCCGTTGACGGACATCTTGGAGATCTCGAATATCGTTTTTATCGGCATACCGCTCACTTTTGTGCCGAACTCTACGGATTTTTCGTTGGGAGCGATGGTGGCTTCGCCCGCGGCGGATTTCTTAGGGAACTCGAAGACGACTGCCAACACGCTGCCATCTGGACGTGTCTCCACCACGATGTTTGACGGTTGAATTATTTGCTTGGCGCTCCTGGCCAGCAGATACGAACGCGTCTTGAGCGCCTCGGCGCTTTCCCTGCTGAAGGCGCGAAGATCTCCACCTGAGATCGCGACTTGATACGAGTCGTATTTCGCGGCTAGCTCCCTGCGCGCCGCGTCGGGCAACAAGTGGGCTAGTTCTTTCTCACGCACAAGAGCCTCGCGCACGGTGACGGAAGAACGCCAACAAATGGTGAATTTCGTCAAAGGCGTAGAGGCGGTTGCTGCAACGGGCGCCTGGCTGCCTGTTCCGGGGTAAGGTCCGGCACCGTTGCCAACACCACCCTTTGTCCCGCCGGACGCCGGTCCGGAAATTTCAGAAATCCCGGAGGATCCTACGGATGCTACGTTTGATGAAAGAGAGCCGTCGGGCGCGATGCCAAATTGGAGTTGTTTCGCCCACGGAGAATCGTTAAGGATTTTCTGAACGTCCTTTTGATCCCATGCCTGCGGGTCCTTATTTTTCCAGTCATCGCTGGGGAAAGCGGCGACAGATGACAAGTAGAGCGATACTACGCCGAACGCGAGGAGACCGGCGGCGACGGTCCGACGCTGAGATCGCGCAAACGTGGCGGATGCTTCGGTCATTTGGGTCCTCCTCAACTGCTACGGCACTAAAAGATACTCAAGCACATGTGTCCTGGCATTCGTGAAAGATTGCTCTAGCGGACCTCTACAGTTTGGCTGGACGCCGCCAATCTTCCACCCACTACTTCTTGCACGACTTCGCGTAACCGGTAAGTACCCGGAGGCAGCTGTAGCGTTGACCGTGCGTCCACTCCATCTTTGGAAACGGTCGCAAATGTGGCGTCCTTCAAATTCATGTCCATCACTGTTTCTACGCCGGAGAGGTAGTGTCCCTGCATGTCAAAAAGTGCGGTAACGAAAATAATGCGTTCCGCGCGGGTGTTATTTTCTTTTCTGAATGCAAGCGTGCGGCCGTTCACGTGAACGTTCACCTTGAGCCCCGTTTCACCTGTACTCGTCACTGCCGATTGCGTCGTGACTTCTGCTGCCACGCCGCTCAACGTGTCGGACGCCATCACTTCCTGGTTCAGTTTTTGAAGTTTGGCGCCCGGCGATCCTTTTTCGTTCGACTGCGCGAAATATCCCGGTCGCGCGGAAATCGTTACGTCGCGCCGCCCTGGCATCGTTACTTTCAAACTGTGATACACGCCATTTGCTCTTACGTCGTCAGGAGAAAAACTCATTGCATAAGAAACCTCCGGCAGAGCCGCCAGCTCAACCAGGCCGCCTTCTAAATCATTGCTATTGTGAAAAAATTTTCCGCCGGTCGCCGAGGCAAGAACCGCCATGGAATCACTGGAGACTTCTCGCTCGTCGTCCACGATGCGCTGTTGAAGCGCATTCATTCCCGCGACGCTGCCACTGGTGGAGATTACCACCTTGCCGCCAGCCGCTGCCGCCGCTGTCGTCGGCGAAAGAACAACTTGGCCATCCGCCGGACTTCCGCCGACCCACTCTGCCGCAAGCGCTTTCGCGTCCAAGGTGTTGATAACAATTCCGGCGTGAAGCGCAGCGTCGATCATTTTATCTTGTGTATGTTGCACCTTATCTGTTCTCGAAAAAAATCCCGATGAGGTCATGATCAACATCCGCTTACCAGGCATTTTCCCAAGATAGCGGATTACGTCTCCCAGAACTCCCAGCGAATCCTGCGCGAACTGCTCCGAAAGTGAGAGCACCGTTGCGGCTTGCGTTTGCACGAGCCTCGATTGCTCTACAACGCAGGTCGCCATCGCTTGCGAGTCAGTGACGGCCGTACTGCAATTGCATTGAACGGCCTGCGCCAGCGCCATATCAAACACGTCCGTGTGCGTATCAAAACTCTGATTGATCTGCATCGCTTCGTAGGGGGTAATTCGAGGACAGGAAGTTGCGCCAAATGTCGCGCTGCGCTGGTGTGAAACGATTTTGGCTAGCGTATCCAGCATCTGCTTTTTGTCGCTGGTGAATTGCTGCGTCACCATCGTAGAAGAAGTGAAAACTCCCGCGCGATCGGTTTCCGACATATTCTTTTGCACAAAACTTTCAGCCGCTTTGCGCGCGTACACCAGATCGCCCGTGGATATATTTTCATCGTCGAAATACATGGCGAGAAATCGAGGTGGCACAGCAGGCGGCGGAGATGGTGGACGCCCCTGAATCTCAATTGACTCCGGCATTTTCATGGCCGGCGGATGCGCCAGTTCAGCGTCAAACGACGAAATGATTTGTTTCTTTCCCTGGTCGTAAATCTCGAAGTCTTCTTTTTTCAGGCCGGTGACGAGTTGGCCCTTCGCGTCCCGCACGACCACGTTCATATCCACAATGGTGCTCTGTACTCGAATCGCGCTATTTTCGTTGGGAATGTAGGGTTCGCTGACGATTTTAATTTCTTGGTTTGCCGTGGACTGTCCCAGCAGCAGGGGCGCACCCACCACGCAGGCCAGCACAAGTGTTACGATTTGTTTTGCGCGCACTGCAGTTCCCATGGAAAGCGATTTGCGAACCCGGCGGCTCGCCAGTGTTACGGATACTACCAGTGCGATGCCGGAAGTTGAACAGGAGTTTACTTTAGCTTGTTGATGAACACGCCGAAGACATTCATTGAGCCGGTGATGGTTTCGATTCCGGGCGGCTGGTTCGCGATGGGTTGCGAAACCGGGCGCGACGACGAGAAGCCTGTCCATCGCGTTTGGGTGGACGCTTTTGAAATCGCCGCGCATCAACTGACAAATGCTGAGTACGCGCCTTTCCTTGCCGGCACGAAACGTCCTGAGCCGGAGCATTGGAACGATGCGGCGTTCAACAATCCGCGGCAGCCCGTCGTCGGCGTTTCCTGGTATGACGCGAACGCTTATCGCGTGTGGCTTTCGCTCTTAACGGGGCATCATTACCGCTTGCCGACAGAAGCCGAATGGGAATTTGCGGCGCGCGGTGGAAAGGAAAGCGAACTTTATCCGTGGGGCGACGCTCCGCCCGAGGAAATTCCGAATTATTCTGTGCGATGGAAAAATGCGCCGGAAGAAGTGGGACTGTACGCGCCGAATCCATTTGGACTCTACAATCCAGGTGACAATGTGCACGAGTGGTGCGCGGATTGGTATGACGCCGATTATTATGCGCGCTCGCCGGAACGAAATCCGCAGGGGCCGAAGAGTGGCGTCCGCAAAGCTTCGCGAGGCGGCTCGTGGCGCCATCATGTTAAGGTGACGCGGACGGCGGCGCGGTCGAGTATTCCTCCCGAATTTAAATATGCCGATTATGGATTTCGATTGGCGCGAACGATTAAAACCGAGAAATAAATTACTGGTGGGAAACTAAACGTTGTCGGCGAACAGCAAAAGTCTACCTTCCACGTGCTCTTTGAAAAGTGTGCGAAGGCGAACTAGCGTAGCCTCGTCAAGAATCACGCGCTTCGGAATTGTCCAGAAGGCGGTTCTGGTTGCGCCAACTAGGAAATCCCGCTCCGATTCGGTTATTTCCTTAATCACTTCCCAATCCACGTGAGATTTTCCGTCCGTCGATTCAACTGTGATGCCGTCATCGGCAAACGTCAGCGTCGTCGGCGGATTGTTGTCCTTCCTAAAACTTTTGCGCGTAGAAAAATATGGCACCACGTAAACCGCGATGCAAAATCCGAACATTAAATAAAAAAACGGCAGAATGTTCATCACCAGTTGCTGCGGAGTGGTCGGATTGGCAACATAAACGCCGACCACAATCACCAGAAAAATCACGCCGAGAATCACAAAAATGCGCATCCTGCGCAGCATCACGCGCACGCTTGCGCGGTACACTTCGTCCTGCGTCAATTGAATCGTCAGCGAAACTGAGGTGTTGGTCATGGCGTTTGTCGCGATAAGGGATGGCGCAGGCCAGTTTTGATGCCAAGTTGCATCACGTTCGGTCCTCGCTCAAGTTAATGGCGCGAAGAGCCCTGACTGCTTGCGGCGTGCTACGCGGCGGCTTCGTCACCATCCGCCGTCGAGCGGTTTGGTCTAGGTGGTCTTCTACTTGCTCGTCCGTCGCGCCTTTGACCAACAGATTGTAAATGTCATCGACGTAGCTTTCATACTCGTTCCGTTGATATTTTCCGGCCCCGACGTCAAGAGGGTCCCATATATCCGCGAGAACGCTAAATATTTCATTCCTTAAACGCGGCGTAAGGTTCTTGCCAATCTTGGGACGCACGTCTTGTTTGAAATATTCCGATTGCTCGAAATTCGCCAAGAACTCCCGCATGCAGCCGATCCATCGGAACTTTGGGTACACGGGTTGTGCGCTGGAGAGTTCGGCGACTTCCTGAAAGTAGTGCGAGCAATCGATGCCGGCACTTGAGGCTGCAAGATAAAGGCGACCAAGAGCCGCGAACGTATCGCGCGCGTCCAAGCGATTATTTTCGATCGAGGCAGCTGCAAGACCTCTACGCACCCACTCGCCGTCCCCTGATGCCGATATTTGTTTTCCAGCCCATCCGATGTGGTTAAACAAGTGGTAGCTAATGACCCGGGAGGGCTCTGCCGCTAGATTTCTTATTTCCTCGCGCTGCTCGCTCGAGACACCGAGGTAAAGCACACACAATTCACCGATCGTCTGGTGCAAGTTTTCCAAATCGGCCCTCGATCTTCGGTCTCGGTAACCAAGCGGTGGTTGAGACTTGAGGACACCGATCAAACGTGGAACATCGCTAAATTCAAGCTCGTGCATGTTCGCCTTCCACGGACAATCTTAATCGAAGATAAGCACAGGTGTTGGCTATTGAAGACTAAATTAGGTGAGTTAGTCCAGTCGAGTCAGTTACTTAATTGGAGCGGGCGATGGGAATCGAACCCACGTCTAAAGCTTGGGAAGCTCTCATTCTACCATTGAACTACGCCCGCTCTGCGGCAACGATAGCATAGCTGTTTGACGCGCTACAAGACGCGCGAACTATCGCGAGCGGTAATCGCACTCCGAAAAATTTTGCTACGGCGCCGGCGTCGGACTTATTTGGCTCAGCAATCCCGCCAAATCTTCAACAGCCTTTACCTGCCAATGATCGCCCACGCGCAGCATCTTCACATGCACCAATATTGGCTGACTGCTTAGGGAACTTACTACATTGAACGTCAGCTCCGCATTGTTATTAGTCACAAATTTGGATTGCACGCCCTGATAGGTCAACTGCGAACTTGCGAGCGTCCGGAGCGCTGACGAAAGAAACGCCGTGACGAATACCGAGGACTGATCGTTCTGATCGCTTTGCGATGGATCCGCCGGCAATGTTCCGCTGACCACCCACTGGTCCACGGATTGCGCGAGCGCTGGAAGATACGCGCTCTTCATCGTGCCGGCAAGAATTTGCGCCGCGGCAGTTTCAATCGGCCCGGCGTTTTGTTGCTTCAGCCAGCCGTTCACCCCCTGATCCGTCCAATCGCCGAGCACGCTGTCGACGTCGACGTATTTGTCGAAGCTGGCCTGATCGTGTTGCAAGTAAGCGGTGCGCGCTTGATCGAGCGAATCGCCCGGGTCAGGTCCGGCAAGAAATGGAATGATGATGACGGCCAATATGATTACGACGATCACAGCCGCCGCGGTAATCCAAAGCCACAGAAAGCTTTTGCGCTTCGCCGAAACTGGCGGAGGAATCAGCGCGTACGTTTCCGCGTGCGCCACTGGAAGATTTCCTCGAAGCGGCGCGCCGCACGACCCACAGAAGTCGTGCCCGGCGGGCGCTGGTTTTCCGCACGCTCTGCAAAAAATTGCTGCGGCGGCCGGAGGTACCGGCGCGTCCGCTACTTGCGGATGAACTGGAATCACGAGCGTCTCCGCTGGAGGCGTCGCTGGCTCAGCAGGAATATTTGGGGGAGCGGCTGCTACGACGGGCGGCTTCGGAGCCTCGGTTGCTACCGGCGCGCCGCACGCCTTACAAAAACGGTCGTCAGGCGTAGATTGTTTTCCACACGAAGTACAGAATGCCATGGAGACCTCGATGAAATTTCGGCGACAAGCCACCCGAAATCTCTGGACGTCGAACTGTGGTGCGGAACATATCTCGACCGGGAAAGGAATGCAATGGCTGCGTCGCTCCCTTTCTGGCGCGTTGTATAGCCAACATGCTAGATTGACGCTTCCGCTTCGCGCATCGTCATCGCGCGCGTCCAGCGGGGTGCACGAAATTCAGGAGGGGAAGTGGCGTACAAGGATCTCCGCGCATTTATCGAACGGCTGGAACACGAAGGCGAGCTGAAGCGCATTCGCGCCGAGGTCGATCCCGTCCTGCAAATCACGGAAATCGCGGATCGCGCCACAAAAGCCGGCGGCCCGGCTCTTCTGTTTGAAAATCCCAAAGGCTCGAAATTTCCCGTGCTGATTAATTCGATGGGCAGCGAGCGCCGCCTGAACCTTGCGCTGGAAGTAAATGGCGTGGACGAAATCGCCGAGCGCATTCGCGGAATGCTGGATTTCAAATCGCCGCAGGGAATTTTCGAGAAAATGAAAATGTTGCCGAAGCTCGCCGAGCTTGGCTCATTTTTTCCGAAGAGCGTGAAAAGCGGCCCGTGCAAAGAAGTCGTCAAGAAAGATAATTTTTCGCTCTTCGATTTCCCTATTTTGAAATGCTGGCCGCAGGACGCTGGCCGCTTCATTACCTGGCCGCTGGTAATCACAAAAAATCCGGAAACAGGAAAGCGCAATGTCGGAGTTTACCGTATGCAGGTCTATGACGAGCGCACCACCGGCATGCACTGGCAGACGCAAAAGCACGGCGCGGAACATTTTCGTCGCGCGCGCGAACGCAACCCTGAAGGCCGCATCGAAGTGGCCGTCGCAATTGGCGCCGATCCTGCAACGTGCCTCTCGGGAATATTGCCGATTCCGCCCGACCTTGACGAATTCATGTTCGCCGGATTTCTGCGCCGTGAGCCAGTCGAAATGGTTCAGTGTGAAACAGTGGACATCGAAGTTCCGGCCAACGCGGAAATAATTTTGGAAGGCTACTTCAATTTAAATGAGATGCGCACCGAAGGACCCTTCGGCGATCACACCGGTTTCTACTCGCTCGAAGGCGAGTATCCCGTATTCCACGTCACCTGCATCACGCACCGGCGTGATCCTATATATATGACCACGATTGTCGGCCCGCCTCCGCAGGAAGATTTCTGGATGGGCCACGCGGTGGAGCGAATTTTTCTGCCGGTGATGAAAATGCAGTATCCGGAAATTGTGGACGTGGCCATGCCCGCGGAAGGCATTTTCCATAATTTAATGATCGTCGCAATTCGCAAATCGTATCCCGGCCACGCGCGAAAAATCATGAACGCGATTTGGTCGTTGGGACAAGCGATGTTTACGAAGGTTATCGTCGTCGTAGATCACGACGTGGACATCCAAAATTTCAGCGAGGTGGTGTGGAAGTCACTTTGTGCGCTGGATCCGGAGCGCGATATTCAATTTGTTCTCGGCCCAGTGGACTCACTCGACCACGCCGCGCGCATTCAGGACTTCGGATCGAAGATGGGAATTGATGCTACGCGCAAGTGGCCGACCGAAGGATTCACGCGTCCGTGGCCCGATGAAATCGTGATGGATGCGAAAACGCAGGAACAGGTGGATGCCCTGTGGGACAGCTTTGGACTGCCTAAATACCAGAAACGTGCGAAATAAGTACCCCCTCCGTAAAATAATTGCATAGCAGGAACATGCGCTGAAACCCATATCTGTGGCTCTATTCTGCTGGGAACTACCTAAAACTGCCTAAGAAACACCCCCATTCTTACGACAACTGCCCATTAGGACAGCTTGACACCTTTATGACCCGATGACATCGTGGCCGTGCACAGAAACCTTGCTACGAATCGTTGAGGGAGCGGTGGGTGGCGTTAAGCGGAAAGTTATGGCGACGAGCACACACTCCTTGAGCGAAGCGCGCGAAGTAATGAGTCTTCGGCAGGCCTCTTTGTACCTGGGTGTTTCGGCGGACACGATGTACCGGTACGTGAGCGAAGGAATGGTTCCAGCCTTCAAACTGGGAAATCGCTGGAAGCTGCGGAAGTCGGTGCTGGATCGATGGATGGAACGCAAGATGAGCCAGCCGAAACCGAAGCGGCGAAAGAATTAAAAAAGTTTCTGAAACAAAGCTTTGAACGATCGAAAGGGGCTTACCTGATGTTCGGTGGCAGTAAACAAAAACAACTTGTCGGCCTCGACATAGGCTCGAGCTCAATCAAGGCTGTTGAGCTGAAAGCTTCCCGCCAGGGCTACGAACTTGTGAGCTATGGCATTGAGGAACTGGCCCAGGACGCCGTAGTCGACGGCGCAATCATGGATGCTCCGCTGGTTGCAGCGGGCATCGCCAACATTTTCGAGAAGCAGAACATCAAGACCAAGAACGTGGCCACGGCGGTTTCCGGCCATTCCGTAATCGTGAAGCGCGTGCCGCTTCCGTTGATGACGGAAGAAGAGCTGTACGACCGCATTCAGGCCGAAGCCAGTCAGCACATTCCATTCGATATCGCCGACGTGAACCTCAGCTATCAGCACTTGGACTCGGTCGATTCGCAAATGGACGTTCTGTTGGTGGCCGTGAAGAAAGACAAAATTTTGAATCACACGAACGTGCTGGCGCAGGCAAATAAAACGCCGGTCGTCGTGGATATCGACGCGTTCGCTTTGCAGAATTGCTACGAACTGAATTACGACCCGGAAGCTTCGCAGACCACCGCGCTTCTGAATATCGGCGCGAGCGTCATGAACATCAACATCGTTCGCGGCGGAATGTGGCTGTTCAGCCGTGACGTTTCCGTCGGCGGAAATCAATACACGGACGCTCTGCAAAAGGAACTCGACCTCAGCTACGAAGACGCCGAGCGCTTAAAGAAGGGCGAAGTGATCGCGGGAGTGTCAGACGAACACCGCGGCACGATTCTCAGGTCTGTCTCCGACATTTTGATTCTGGAAATCCAAAAGACTTTCGACTTTTTCCGCGCTTCGGCCAGCGGCGAATCCATTCAACGGATTTATGTGGCTGGCGGCACGGCGCGCGTTCCCGGACTCGTAGATTTGCTGCGCGAGGAATTTGCGGTTCCTGTTGAAGAGCTGTATCCGTTCCGGAAGATTGTGATCAATCCGGCGCACCACAATGAGGAGCAAATCCGCGAGCTGGCCCCACGGCTGGCAATTGCCGTCGGCCTCGCTCTCAGGAGCTTCGATCAACCATGATTCGGATTAACTTACTCGGCCAAGCCCGTCCCAAGGCTGCACGGCGCGCAGTTCCTCTGGAAGCAACTCTCCAGATACTGATGCTCGTTCTGGCGCTGATTTTGGGTGGCGGCTTTCTTTACATGGACTACTGGGGAACCAGTAAGAAAATTGATGTCGTCCAAAAACATATCGACCAACTCAAAATTGAAAAGGCGCGGCTGGAACAAATCAAGTTGCAAGTTGACGCCTTCGAGAAACAGAAAGAACTCTTGCAGCAGCGCATCAGCGTAATCGAAGCGCTGCAGCGCAACCGCAGCGGAGGCCAGGAACTTCTGGACGCCGTGGCCAACACTGTCAGCCGCACCGAAACTGTCTGGCTCACGTCGCTCGCGCGCAAAGGGAATTCGTTGACGCTCAACGGCACCGCGGGTTCGATCAACGCCGTGGCGGAATACATCACGCAGCTACGCCGTTCGGGATATTTCTCTACCGTGGAAATTAAAGAAACACACCAGAACGATAATCCCGACGTGCAACTTTTCGAGTTTACCGTGACCGCGGACTTTGCTCCGCCGGCCGCGAATCAGACGGCCACTCCGCCGACGGCGCCAACACCGGCTCCTACTGCCGCGCCGAAGAGGGTGGGATAAGACTATGGCTATCTCGTTCCGTGAAATGCCCTGGTACGTGCAGGTTCTGGTGTTCGTGACGCTGGCCGCCATCATCGTCGGCCTCGGCGAATACCTGCCATTTTCTCCGGTGAAGTCGGCGCGGACTGATCTCGCCACGCTTACCGCCGACGAAGGAACGCTCGCCGGACAGGTGAATTCTCTGGAAGTTTTCCAGCGGCGCATCAGCGAATTCCGCAACGAAACTCAGGCGCTGCAACAACAACTCGATACTCTGCAGGCGATTGTACCGCAGCAGAAGAATGAAGATGATTTTATCCGCATGGTGCAGAGCGCGGCGCAGGCTTCCGGCGTTGAACTTCGCCACCTGACCGCTGGCGCGGTTGTCTCCAAAGATTATCACTACGAAATGCCGTTCGACGTGGAAATGGACGGCCCCTACTACGGCATTCTGGATTTCTTTTCCCGGCTGAGCCGGCTTTCGCGAATCATCAACGTTGGCGATTTGACGATTGGCGGATTGGCGAAAGACGGAAAGACCAAAGTTCCGCAACGGCCGGGCACAAGCGTCACAGGCAAGCTGACGTTGACGACTTATTTCAGCCAGCCCAATGACGCGGTTGTTCAAAATACAGGGGCGAAGAAATAACCATGGCCCTGACAATGACATTCACCAAAAAATTCGCATTGTCCATCGCGCTGTCCGCGCTCGTCTCAGGCGGTGCTGTCTCCGCGCAGATTAATCCGGCCACCGCCAAAGGAATGGCGCAGAATGGCGCGCAAGCGGCGAACACGTCGGCCACACAATCTCAATCCACTTCCGCGGCGGCGAAGCCTTCTCAAACTTCTGCGACGAATCCGAAGAATCAGATGAATACGTCTGCCACGCAGTCCACAACTGCCAAGCCGCAAGCGCAGACGAACGGCTCTCCGGCACAGACAACCAAGCAACCGGCGAAATTGATTCCGCCGAAGGACGACAAGAAGAAGCCGCCGAAAAATATGCCGACAGCCACGATGGCGCCGGCGCAAAAAGCTCCGCCAGCAGGCGAAGTTAGCCGGACCACGAAGCCCACGTTGCCGCAAGGCCGCCGCGATCCCTTCATCACACTGGTTGGCAAACAAACCGGTGGTGGCGGGCCTGCCGTAAATCTGCCGCCGGGCAAGGGCGGTTTGCAAGTTTCCACTTTGATTCTGCAGGGAATTGTCAGCGGCCCGAACGGCATGATCGCCGTGGTCGCCAATCCTCAGAAGAGCGTTTATTTTCTGCATGTCGGAGACGAGCTGTTTGACGGCCGCGTAGACAAAATTGAAATAGGTTCCGTACTGTTCCACGAAGTTGGCAAAGACGCATTCGGCAAACCGGTCGAACGCGAAGTAACTCGGAAGTTGAACCCTAGTTCAGGAGATCAGCCATGAAGACGAACTGGCCAGCCATTGGGCTCGCCTGCGTCCTACTGGCGAGTGGCAGTCTGCTCGCTAATCGGGTCGGCGCAACGCCGGACCCCACATCACCCGCGGTGCGTGTAACCGCGAAGATTACGCCGGAATCCGTGCGCATCGTCGCCCGGTCTACCGCGCCATTCACTTATAGCACTTCGCGTCCCAGCGACCGGCTCATCGTCATCGATTTGCCGGGCGCGGTTGCCGCCGAAGCTTCGCACGCGCAAATGCTTTCGCGCGCGAATATCGGAAGCTATCGGCTCGTTCCTTATACGACCGGCTCCGTCAGCGGACTCCGCCTGGAAGTGTTGCTCTCAGGTCCGGCCCAGCCCCGCTTTGAGCGCACCAGCAGCGAAGAACTCGATTTGATTTTCGATACTCCCGACGCAGCGCCCGCACCGGCTGCGGTTTCGCCCGTCAGCGTTCGCCAGCCCGCGATTGTTCGCAGCGCGCCTGCGCGCATTTCCCGCGTAAGTGTCTCCACGCACGGACAGCAGCCCGGCGTACAAATCGAAGGCAGCGGCGATTTCCACTATCACGCCACGCGCATGGATAATCCTACGCGTCTGGTGCTCGATTTTGCGGATACCACGCTTGTGAATTCCACCAGCACGGTTGCTGGTGATTCCGCTTTGATTCGCAACATTCGCATCGGACAATTTCAATCCGACGTCGCGCGTGTAGTCATCCAGCTCGAACGCTGGTCGCCTTATACAGTCACGAATTCCAGCAACGGGTTGCTCATCACTTTCGGTTCATCCGCGAATTCTTCGGACGATCATTCATCTTCGCTTCACGCTGCGAATTCCAAGCCGGCGCCAGTGACATCAGAAGTTAAGTCAGCGGATCCCGTCGCTCCTGTACTTCCTTTGCCGACGTGGCTCACGCAACCGCAATTCGGATTTGCCAGCCAGTCTCCGGCAGCGCCTCCAGCTCCGGCACCAACGCAGCAATCGCAGACGATGGCAGTTCCCGCGCAGGGAGTGCCGCCTTCGGCCACTGCGCAAACCTCGCCGAAATATACCGGCGAGCCGATTCGCGTAAATTTCAAGGACGTTGATCTGCAGGACTTCTTCCGACTCATCCACGAAGTCAGCGGATTGAACGTCGTGCTGGATCCTTCGGTGAAGGGTTCCGTCACGCTGGTGATGGAAGACGTACCGTGGGATCAAGTTCTGGATATCGTTCTGCGCAACAATAATCTCGATAAGCAGCTCGACGGCAACGTGCTCCGCATCGCCTCGAAGGCAACTATCAAGGCAGAAGCGGATCAGCGAGTGGCGTTACTCGCGGCCGAAGTGAACTCAGAACCCGTAATCACCGTCACCTACCGTCTTAGCTACGCCAAGGCTTCCACCCAGGGCGCCTCCACAGGCGGCAAGACAGTGCAGGGCAAGGCCATGGACGAACTTCTCAAGCCGTTTCTATCTCCTCGCGGCAGCGTCTTTG
>DASYNR010000010.1:0-10162 GCA_036008485.1 Candidatus Acidiferrales bacterium
TGAAGAATTTGACCTGCTGACGCAGGATGGCGAGCACCGCGAGGTGTCTCTTGATAAGGTGCGCTGCGTTTATTTTGTACGGGAATTCACGTCAAACTACGCGGTGGAGCGGAAGGCGTTCCTGAGCCGGCCGAAATTGGACGGATTGTGGGTGAAACTGAAGTTTCGCGATTCAGAAACCCTCGAGGGCGTGGTACCGAACGATCTGCTGGCGCTGCTGGATTCGGGCGTGCATATTACTCCGCCGGATATGCAGGGCGATACGCAGCGGATGTTTATTCCGCGCGCGGCGATTACTGAGATGAAGGTGCTTGGGGTGGTGGGCGTGGCAAGGCGGCCTCGCGTTGCTGCCGCGATGGCTGCAGCTTCGGATCAGCCCGGACTTTTCGGCGAAGATTAGTTCTGTTTTAGATCAAATCACAATTTAAGTGGTTGCTGATCCGGCGGGAGAAGCGCGGCCATGGCAGCGTGAACTCGGTCGGCTAATTCCCTGCGCTGGGTGATGGTGTAGGTGCTCGCGTCGATTTGATCGCCGAAGCGCACGGTGACTTCGCCGGGGCTGATACGCAGAGAACCTTTTGGGGCGATTCGCTGGGCGCCGATGAGAACCATGGGAACGATTTGCGCCTGGGCTTTTATTGCGAGGACGAAAACTCCTTTCTTAAATGGCAGAAGCCTGCCGTCGTAACTGCGCGTTCCTTCCGGGTAGGCCAAGAACGACAATCCCTGCTTCATGCGCTCGGCAGCCAGATCAATACTGGCAATCGCTGATCCGCGATTAGAACGATCCACCGGAACGAATTTTGCGATTCGGAAAGCCCATCCGACGATTGGGATTGAGAGCAGCGAGCGCTTCAGCAAGATGGCGATGCGTCGGTGAATTGCCCAGACGATGGGAACTGGGTCTACGAAGCTGGTGTGATTCGCGAGGAAGAGACACGTTCCCGCCGGAATTTTCTCGTGGCCTTCCACTTTTATTTTTAGGCCAACTAGACGCGCGCTGAAATATGCGCCGGCGCTGCCGACGCGAAATAGAAGATCGGGATTGCCGGTGAGCAATGCGTGAAGGATCAGCGGCGGCGCGACGACCAGCGTGTAGAGAGTTAGGAAAACTGTGACGATTGCTGTGCGGATCATTTTATTTTATTCGTCGAAAAGAATCCGGGGGCATTATGACGGATGTTGGCGGGGAGCGTCAGTTGGTTTTACCTTGCAGGAGGCCTTCGCGGATGCGGCGCTGCTTTTCGGTGGCGCGGTTCATAGGAATCACCGTGGTCTTGCGGGCGATGGTTGAGCCAGCGGCGATGGAAAAATCCAATTCCGAACTCGTTCGGCGCACTCGAATCTTCACAACTTTCACTGCCCCCGGTTGCTGGCCCCAGGTAATGAGTCCCTGCGGCGCGGGTTCCCCATTAAATAAGATCAAAGCATCTCCGACCTGCAAACCGGCTTTCTCTGCTGCACTTCCGCCGTCGACAGACAACACTACGACAGGATCGCCCGCAGACGCATTCGAGGTTCTAAATCCAAGGGCAGCGATGGTACGGTCCACATCGACTGGAATGAGCCCAGCCTTGGCGAGGATTTCTGCGTAAGGCAATTCGCCGGTGCCCGATACATATTTCGCAAAGAAATCCTTGAAGCTGACGCCGGCGACACTTTCCGCCGTAGCTTCGATATCGGCGCTGTCATTGTAGAAGAGACCCTTCTTCGCGAAGTTTTCGTTTAGCGAGCGCATCACGTCGTCGAGACTTTTGTGATTGTCTGTGGCATCGCGGATTAGGACGTCGAGCAGGAAACCGACGAGCTGGCCCTTGTTGTAATAGGAGATGCTGTATTCGGGCTGATTGTACTGCGGATATTTTTCGAGCCACGCGTTCAAGCTGGATTCTTCCACGCTTTGCCATTTGCGCGCTGGGCGATCTTGCAATTCCTGAATTTGAGAGGCGAGGTCTTCGTAGAATTGATTTGGCGTCCACAATCCTGTACGAACTTCGGCGTAGGCGGCATAGGTGCTTGTGACTCCTTCGGCGAACCACAGCGAGCGAGTGTACATTTCTTTGGTGTAATCAATCGGCTCAAGCGATTGTGGACGGATTCGTTTCACGTTCCAGAGGTGGAAAAATTCGTGCGCGGCAGTAGTGACGGCGCTGGCGCTGGAAGTTGCGCCTATCGCGGTTGAGTTGGCGTGCTCCATGCCTCCGCCGCCTGCGCCGCTGGAATCGATATGGAAAATAAACTGGTAGTGATCGTACGGCGCGCCGCCCATCAGTTGCGTTTCGTAGCGGACGATTTTTGTGAGGCCTTCTTCGAGTTCGCGCTTGTTGTAGTTTTGGCCGTGGACGGTGACCGAAACGAGCGGAGATATGTCCAGAAGTGAGAACTTTGAGCAGTCACAGAATTCGACGGGCGCATCTACAAGAGCGTCAAAGTTATTTGCAGACGCCTGCATCCAGTAGCGATCATTGGGATCAACGTCCATTACGACTGTGGTCAAGGCCATGGACGTTTTCCAATTTGGCGGTACGCTGTTCCAGTCCATACCGAATGCAGTCCATTCGCGTCGACGGTCGGGCACGAACATGAGAATTTCGGCGAGATTCATAAAAGCGTGGACAGAATTTAATTGCGAAGCGAACGGCCCTGGCTCGTCCCAAAAGATATCGTACGAAACGTCAATAGTTTCGTTGGCTGAAACACGCCATGTTTGCTTGTCCAGCTTTTCGATACGCAGTTGCTCGTTCTTCTCATCCGTAGCTCGAAGATTTTGAATTCGCGATGCAAAATCGCGAATTTGATATGTGGCGTTCCAAGCGGGCATTTGAATCACGACTTGTTTCTCAACGTCGCGAATTTTCATCGAGACGTGAAACAGATGATTCTCCGGATGTGCGAATGAAATCGTGTAAGTCACCACAGAAGGTGCCGCGCTACAGCGCAAAACAGCGAACAAAAATATCGGCACCAGTCGCGCAAGATTAAGCGACGGACGGAAATATAAGGCTGAATAGATGTTTCGGTCTGGAGAAGATTTCATTTACGACCCTGATGCTTCGCAACAGCCGATTTAGAGAACCTGTCCACTAACTTCCCACACAGACCGTCGAAACTGCCGTTGGACATTACCAGGATCACGTCGCCAGATTTTGCTTCGCGCGATAGATAGTCGACGATTGCGTCGGCGCTGGGAAATGCCGAGGCTTTACGTTTTTGCGTTGTCAGCAATGCAACGATGCGGTCTGGCGATAGGCGTTCGGCATCGGAAAGAAGATTTGCGCGATTTACCGGGCCCAAAACTATTCCGTCGGCGAGTGAAAGGGATTCGGCGAGCGGGCCTTCAAAAGTATTGCGGCGCATGGTGTTTGAACGCGGCTCGAACGCGGCCCAGAGACGACGATTGGGCCAGCGTCCGCGAGCGGCTTCGAGAGTCGCGCGGATTGCGGTGGGATGATGAGCGAAATCGTCGACGACGAGAATGCCATTTTCTTCGCCCTGGACTTGAAGACGGCGACGCACTCCACGAAATGTTCGCAGAGCTTCCTCGATCGCGTCACGCGGAACGTCTCGTCCGAAGGCGATTGCCGAGGCGGCGAGCGCGTTCAGAACATTGTGGCGGCCTGCTAGCGGCAGGCGAATTTTCGCCATTTCTTGCGCGCGGTGCGCGATGCGGAATTCCATGCAGTCGTCGACATGCGTGATGTCGCCTGCGATCCAGTCCGTGCTGCCGTCGAGTCCGTAAGTTTCTACCGGGCAGAAAGCTTTTTCAGTGACGCGGCGAATCGCGGCGGTGTGCGGATCGTTATCTCCCCAGCCTACGATCTTTCCCCGGCGCGGAACTAGATTTACGAGACGGCGAAATTGCAATTCGATGGCGGGAAGATCGGCGTAAATGTCCGCGTGATCGAATTCGAGCGACGTGATGATGAGTTCGTCGGGATGATAGTGGAGAAATTTCGGGCCTTTGTCGAAGAATGCGGTGTCGTACTCGTCGCCTTCGATGATGAATTCGTTTCCGCCGCCGAGGCCGTAGCTTCTCCCGAAATTTTCCGCGAGACCGCCGATTAGAAAATTTGGACGGCGTCCGGCGACGTGCATGATCCACGCGAGCATCGAAGTAGTGGTGGTTTTTCCGTGCGTGCCGGTGACGACGAGCGATTCCCTGCCGGGCAAGAAAAATTCCTCGATGGCCTGTGGTAGCGACATGTACGGAATTTTTTGATCGAGAACATATTCCACTTCGGGATTTCCGCGCGGAAGCGCATTCGCGATGATCACCAGATCCGGATGCGGTTGAAGATTTGTTTCGGCAAACCCGTCATGCCATTTTATGCCGACCGATTCGAGCAGCGTGGAGGCGGGAGGATAAACGCCGGCATCCGACCCGCTAACACGAAATCCGCTTTCGGCGAGCATGCCGCCGAGCGGAGCCATGGCGGAGCCGCCGATGCCGCTGAGATGAATGTGCTCAATGGAGCGAGTGAGCTTCACGCGATGACCGCCGGTTCGAGAATTTCGAGGGTGCCGGATTTGTGCGCGTTCAAACGCGCACGAACGCCAAGTGGAAGAGTGAGCATCGGACGAGGAGTGTGTCCGACGCGCGCGCCCCACACGATGGGAATTTCTAAATCGCCGAGAATGCGGTGAGCGACGTCGCGTACGGTTGGACTTCCCGCAACTGTTGGCGCGCTTTCCGGAAATTCACCGAGGATGATGCCTCGGACTCCGCGAAATTTTCCGGCCTGACGAAGATGCGTGAGGACTCGATCAACTTGATATGGTTTCATTGCGCGATCTTCGAGGACGAGAATCGCGCCACGGGTATCGAGTTCCCACGGTGTGCTGAGGGTTGCTTCGACGAGCGTCATACATCCGCCGAGCAAAGTTCCGCGCGCGGAACCTTTGCAGAGCGCAGAACCGCCGAGATCGAGCGCCCAGCCGCCGCGGGCCTGCGTGAGCGCGGAGCGAAATGACGGCTGATCATAGCCATGCGGCGCGCCGGCGCCTCCGCTGAATCCGGAAGCGGTCATCGGACCGTAAAAAGCTACCCAGCCACGCTTCTGCCACAAATAAATTTGGAGCGTGGTGACGTCACTATAGCCCAGGAAAATGCGCGGGACTTTCGTGTGTTTTAATTTCTTATCCAGCAAATATGTGGAGCCGTAGCCACCGCGCGCGCAGATGACTGCGCCTGCTGCATTGTCGGCGAAAGCGTCCAGTAATTCTCTCCGGCGATCTTTTGTGGAGGCCGAAAAATAATCTTTCGTCGGAGCGGTTGCTGGACTTTTCACCGGGACGTAGCCGAGACGCGACAGCTCGGCGAGTCCGCGCGCGGCAATTCCCGCGGCGCCGGGAGATGCCGGCGAAACAACTCGGACGCGTGCGCCCGGCGCGAGGGCTCGAGGTTTCTTCGGAGAACTCATTTCAACGACGGAAAGTATATAACGGCGCGCGCATCGGGCTGAAAATTGCGTCGAGCGGCAGTTCGCAAATGCAACGCACGTGAGGCGCGTACACTCAGGTTACAACTTGAATGTCGTCAGCTTGTGGAAATGACGCACGCGATCCGAGATTTCGCGGCGTTTTAGTTTCAGCAGGCGATCCAGCCCGAACTTTTCTACAGCAAAACTACCGAGGACGGAGCCGTGAACCATCGCGAGGCGCAGTGAATTCGCGTTGATTTTTCCCACGCTGGCGAGATAACCCATGAAGCCCCCGGCGAAACTATCGCCCGCGCCGGTAGGATCGTGAATTTCGTCAAGCGGGTATGCCGGAACGCAGAAAATGGAATCGCCGTGGATCATCATGGCGCCATGTTCGCCGCGCTTGATGACGAGTGTCTTCGGGCCCAGTTTGAAAATCGCCTTTGCGGCGCGAAGCAGATTGTGTTCGTCGGAAAGCTGGCGCGTTTCAGAGTCATTGATCATCAACACCTGAGTTTGCTTAAGCGTTTTCTTTAACTCGTCGGGCGTGCCTGAAATCCAATAGTTCATTGTGTCCAGAGCAACGAGTTTTGGCTTTCCGGCCACTTGATCCAGCACGGAGCGCTGAAGAGTAGGATCAATATTCGCGAGGAAAATATACTGGCTCTTGCGAAATGATTCCGGGAGCTTGGGGCGAAACTCTGCGAATACATTTAGATCGGTCACTAGCGTAGTGCGGTCATTGAAGTTGTCGTGATATTTTCCGGACCAGAAGAAAGTTTTGCCCTCCGCGCGTTCCAGTCCAGCCAGATCGACGCTTCGTCCGCGAAATACTTCTTCGTGCTTGGCGGTGAAATCTTCACCTACTACGCCGACCAGATTTACGCGCGTGAAAAAGCTTGCCGCCAGCGAAAAATATGTGGCGGCGCCGCCAACGGTCCGCTCAACACGGCCGAACGGAGTTTCAATTGCGTCAAACGCGACCGAACCGACGACTAGAAGCGACATGCAATCTCCTTATCGAAAATGGAATTCAATTATTTGAAATACTTTCCGGCGATTGGCGCTAGTTTGCGCTTCGTGGCTGCGGGAACTAGTTTCAGATTGGTTACGAGCGCGTGCGCCAGTGCGCTGCCGCATTTGCATGTTCGATCTGAGGGCATCGCTTTCACCGCGGCGCGAATTGTGTTTTGCGCGTTCTCCGCGTTGCGGCCTAAGTTGTTCATGATTTGTTCGAGCGTGACGGAAGCGTGATCAGGATGCCAGCAATCGTAGTCCGTAATCATTGCAACGGTTGCGTAGCAAACTTCGGCTTCACGCGCGAGTTTCGCTTCGGTTACGTTGGTCATGCCAATCACGTCGAAATGCAATTGGCGATGGACCTGTGCTTCCGCGAGCGTGGAAAATTGCGGGCCTTCCATGCAGATGTAGGTGCCGCCGCGATGAGTTTTTACTCCGGCTTTGAAACAAGCGTCGCCGAGAACTACGGAAAGCTGCGGACATACCGGATGGTCGAAGCTGACGTGTGCGACGAGTCCTTCGCCGAAAAAGGTGGCGACGCGCAATTTTGTGCGATCGTAAAATTGATCAGGAATTAGAAATTCCATCGGCTGAACATTTTCCTTTAGGGAGCCGACCGCGCTGATGGAAATAATTCGCTGCACGCCGAGCATTTTCATGGCGCAAATATTCGCGCGATAATTTATCTCTGAAGGGAGAAATCGGTGGCCGCGTGCGTGGCGCGATAGAAATGCGACGCGCTTCCCTTCAAGCTTGCCGACGACGAGAGCGTCGGAAGGGTCTCCGAACGGCGTTTTGATGCGCACTTCGCGCGCGGATTCGAGACCTGGCATTTCGTAAAGTCCGCTGCCACCGATGATTCCAATTTCAGCGGAAGGCTTACCGGCGGCGCGGTGCGGTTTTGCTTTCTTCGGCATCAAAATCTCCTGTCCAACTTTCCAAAGCAGCGGCGCAAGACTTTTTAGTCAATCAGAACTGGTTCCGCGTCAAATCCGCCGTCGCGTTCGCGTAATTTCGCGGCGGGAATGTGTGGCTCATGTCCGAAAATAATCGTCCAATTTTCCTTTGCAACAATCGGAAGCCACTTGTGCTTATTTTCAAGCGTCGTCATCGGATATAAGTCGTAGCCCATTATCCACGGATAGGAAAGATGCGCGGCGGTGGGAACTAAATCCGCGACGAAGAAAATTGTTTGGCCGCCAGCTGAAATTTTCACGCACTGCATGTCTTTAATATGTCCGGGAACGACGACCACTTCGATACCGGGCACGATTTGGGAGTCGCCGTTGAGAAAATCCCACTGGCCGGATTTTTGGATCGGCATGAAATTATCCGGGAAATAGCTGGCGCGATCACGTTCTGTCGGCGCGCAGGCGTGATCGAATTCCTTGCGCTGCACAATGTATCGCGCGTTCGGAAAAGTCGGAGCGGCTACGCCGTTCACAAGGCGGGTGTTCCATCCACAATGATCGAAATGCAAATGCGTGTTGATGACGATATCGATTTCTTCGGGCTTTACGCCGAGTTTGGCAAGACGTTCTGGTAAACGGCCCGAACTTTCAAATAGATAGATCGAATTTTGTTTCGCGTTCCATTTATCACCGCCGCCTGTCTCGACCAAAATCAGTTTCCCGCCCGCATGAATTAGAAGCACACTCATCGCCAACAAAATTCGATTGCGATCATCCGGTGGAGATTTCTTCTCCCAGAGAGGGCGCGGAATTACTCCGAACATCGCGCCGCCATCTAAACGGAACGTGCCGTCACCGATCAGATGAACTTCGATATCGCCTAAACGCATATAGTAATTTCCATTTTAATTTCCGCCGGCGCCATTCAATATTTCTGCAACCGCAGCGTACGGATCTTTTTTGCGCTGTGCAACTTCGGCGGCGAGCGCGGCCAAATGCTCTTTGCGTTCTTTCGTGCCGAGCAATTTATCCAGCAGCCGCGATTCCAGCATTTCGACGAGACGGCGGCTCCAATGATCCGCTTCGCGTGAGAAAAATTCTGGCGACGATTTCGCGCGCGCCAGGAATTTATCGATCTCTGCGATCAAGTTTTCAATTCCCTTTGTGTCGATCGCGATTGTGCGGGCGATTGCCGGGCGCCAGCCATCACTATCGTGCGCGAGTTCGAGCATCGCGTGAACCTGTTGCTCCAAACGATCGGCGCCTTCGCGATCCGATTTATTAATCACGAAGACGTGGCCAATTTCCATCAGACCGGCTTTCATATTTTGTACGTCGTCGCCGAGGCCGGGCACCAGCAAAACCAATGTGCAATCCGCGAGGCGAACGATGTCCACTTCGTCCTGACCGACGCCAACTGTTTCGATGATGATGATTTCTTTGCCCGCGGCATCCAGCAACAAAGAGACGTCGGCAGTGGCACGAGCGAGGCCGCCCAGAAATCCGCGGGTGGCCATGGAACGAATGAAAATTCCTGCGTCACTTGCGTGGCCCTGCATGCGGATGCGATCACCAAGAATTGCGCCGCCGGTGAATGGGCTTGTCGGATCCACCGCGATAATTCCAACTGTTTTTCCGGCGCGACGATATGCACCTGCAAGACGATCGACAAGCGTGCTTTTTCCCGTGCCGGGCGCGCCGGTGATGCCAATGATCGACGCGCGCCCTGTGAAATAAAAAAGTGTTTTCAGTAATTCATCGGCAACGGGATCGTGATTTTCAATCGCGGTGATGGCGCGGGAAATGGCGCGAACTTCGCCGGACCGGATTTGTTGCGCCCAACTTTCGACGGGAGTCGGCATCGCCGGGCAGCTATTTCTTTCCGAGAAGTTGGCGCGCGATCACCAGCCGCTGAATTTCGCTGGTGCCTTCGCCAATCGTGCAGAGTTTCACGTCACGATAAAATTTCTCCGCCGGATAGTCCTTGATGAAGCCGTAGCCGCCGAAAACCTGCACCGCTTCATTGGCCACGCGCACGGCAACTTCGCTGGTATAAAGTTTGGCCATACTGGATTCGCGGGTCAGACGCGCGTCGCCTTTATCGGCGAGCCACGCGGCGCGATAGGTCAGCAGGCGCGCGGCTTCAATTTCAGTGGCCATATCAGCCAGCTTGAATTGAATCGCCTGAAATTCGCTGATCGTTTTTCCAAATTGCTTGCGCTGCTTCGCGTATTTTGTCGCGGCCTCAAATGCGCCTTGTGCCATTCCGAGTCCAAGAGCCGCGATGGAAATTCGTCCGCCATCCAAAATTTGCAGGCTATTGACGAATCCTTTTCCGGGCTCGCCAAGCATCTGCGCGGAAGGCACACGGCAATCGGTGAAAATTACCTCGGAAGTATCGCTGGCGCGAAGGCCAAGTTTATTTTCTTTTTTACCGGGCTTAAATCCCGGCATTCCTTTTTCCAAAATGAAAGCGGAAATTCCGTGCGAGCCAGCTTCGCGATCGGTGACGGCCATCGCGACGCAGATGTCGGCGTAATGTCCGTTGGTGGTGAAAGTTTTCGCGCCATTCAATAGCCAGCCACCGTCGGCGGGAACGGCGGTGCTGCGAGTGCCTCCGGCGTCGGAACCGGCTTCAGGTTCAGTCAACGACCAGCATCCGAGCTTTGCCCCCTGCGCGAGCGGAGTGACATATTTCTTTTTTTGTTCAGGAGTTCCAAATTTGTAAATGTGATTCGTGCAGAGCGAATTGTGCGCCGCCACGATAATTCCGATGGAACCGTCCACCCGCGATAATTCTTCGATGGCGAT
>DASYNR010000011.1:0-3434 GCA_036008485.1 Candidatus Acidiferrales bacterium
CAATCCGGGAATGGCAAATATCCGATTTTCCGGTGCGCCAATCTGCTTCCAAAGTTCCGCAGCTTCCTCATCCGTGCCAAGCGTTTTACCCGGAGAAACTTCCGCTCCGCCAAACACCGTGAAATAAAGTTTCTCCACGGGCGCTCCGTACCACTTCGGCGACGTAATCAGTTCCCACGCGAATGCAACGGCATCTTTCTTGAAATAATCTCCGAAAGAAAAGTTCCCCAGCATCTCAAAAAACGTGTGATGCCGAGTTGTGAAGCCTACATTCTCAAGATCGTTGTGCTTGCCACCGGCGCGAACGCACTTCTGCGAAGTAGTAGCGCGCTTATAATCGCGCGTCTCCAGGCCCAGGAAAACATCCTTAAACTGATTCATCCCCGCGTTCGTGAAGAGCAGCGTCGGATCATTCACCGGAACAAGCGATGAACTACGCACACGCTTGTGTCCCTTCTCTTCAAAGAAGCGCAGAAATGTTTCGCGAATTTCGTTGCCGGTCACTATTTCCTCAGTTCAATTCAAAGTTGATGTTTGATTATGGCAGACGGTGAGTAGGTGCCGCAATGCGCAGATAACGCAGGCTCCAGCCTGCGGCAGATGCAGTTCAAAAAGAGCAGAAAATCCACAGCTGAAGCCTGAGTTACTCCTCACGGAATTCCGCTGGTTCCTCGTCGAAGACAGCAACTTCGGCGGACGCCTCCCGCATCGCTTTTCGTATCAAATCCGAAGAAAATCCGCTGCGCAGCAAACTTCCGTAGATCGACGCTCGCTTCCTCTCATCCAACGGCCCGCGAATTAATCTCAATTTTCGCGCCAACCGCTTCTTCACCAAATCAGCTTCGCTATTTTCCGCGAACGCTTCTTCGCAGGCCGCCTCAATGTTCGCGTCCGAAATTCCGCGTCCGCGCAGTTCGCGCACAATCCGGAATTTTCCCTGCGTCCGCTGCGAACTCCGCGTCCGTGCAAACTCCTTCGCGTAGCGCGCGTCGTCCAAATATTTTTTCTCTCTCAACTTGGCCAGCACAGGCCCCACAAGCCCAACATCCTCCGCCTTGCTCTCAAGTTTCTTCCGCATTTCGGAAACAGAAAACGCGCGTCGCATCAGCGCGCGAATCGCCGCCGCATACAATTCCTCTTCCGTATCTAATTTTCGCGGTTCGGATTTGCGGAATTTGCGCACGTCGGAAGCATAGAAGCAGTTCCTCCGTCACGCAAGCCAGAGTGAAGCCATATTTTGCAGTTTCAATTTAACGTGCAACTTAACATAAGCCGAAATCCCGAATCGAACTCCAATCTTTGCAACCACTTGCGCACCATATCGATAACAATTGCGTACCCCCTCCCCCCGGGGGTCGTTAGCGATGTGTGTGCTAATAAAGGACTTACAGCGATCTCGTGTTCATGTGTGTGCTAATAAGGGACTTACGCGGTTTTCAGGAGCAGTTTTGCGAGAGAAAGGGAATCGACAAGCGGGAAATTACCGCTTCACCGTGCGTTCGTACTCGTTCATCTGACGTTCCATTTCTTCGCGCGCCGTATCCGCTGTTGAACGGATACCTTGCACGCGCAGGCGGAAGTCGTCCGGATTTGACGCGCGGAGCAGCGCTTCCTCAAACGAAATGAGGTTGCGCCCGTACAGATCGTATAACGACTGATCGAACGTTTGCATGCCGTATTGACTGGTGCCGGCGGCAATCGCGTCGTGAATCAATCGCGTCTTATCAGGATTGATGATGCAATCGCGAATGTACGCGGTGGCGATCATCACTTCAACCGCGGGGACGCGGCCTTTTCCGTCGGCGCGGCGCACCAAACGCTGGCTCACAACTGCCTTCAGCGTGGACGCCAACTGCAACCGAATTTGTTTTTGCTCGGGCGGCGGGAAAACGGCAATGATGCGCTGAATCGTTTCCGCGGCGTCGAGTGTGTGCAATGTGGAGAAAACCAGGTGGCCCGTTTCAGCGGCCAGCAGCGCAGTTGATATGGTTTCCAAATCGCGCATTTCGCCGACCAGAATCACGTCGGGATCTTGACGAAGCGCGGCGCGCAACGCGGTCGAAAAATTTGCTGTATCCACTTCCACTTCGCGCTGGTTAATAAAACTTTTTTTATCGCGATGCAAAAATTCGATGGGGTCTTCGATGGTGATTACGTGATCGGAACGGTTCGCGTTGATGCGGTCAATCATCGCCGCAAGGGAAGTGGATTTACCTGAACCGGTTGTTCCCGTAACAAGCACCAGCCCGCGCTGCTCTTCGCAAATTCTCTCGATTACGGATGGAAGATTTAATTCGTCAACGGTACGAATTTTTGTGGGAATTACGCGCAGCACCATGCCGACGTTTCCGCGCTGCTGAAATACGTTTACGCGAAATCGTCCCAGGCCGGCGACGCCGTAAGCCATATCCAATTCCGCGGTCTCTTTGAATTTTTGCTTCTGGCGGTTCGTCATCATGCTGAACGCCATGGAAAGCATTTCTTCGGGAGTAATACGCGGCACGTCGGACTGCGGATAAAGCACGCCATCCATTCGCAAATAAGGATGGTTGCCGACTTTCAAATGCAAGTCGGAGCTTTTGTTTTCGACGGCGCGGCGCAGAAGATCGTCAATACTCAGGGACATGTCAGCAGACTCCGCACGAAGTGCTCTCGAACGAAACTAGCATCCGTGGAAGCAGGGAGCAATAAGCGTGGTACGCGCAGTTGCGGTGTAGTAACGGGACAATCGGACAGTACGGACGTTCAAGCTTCAGAGGAGCTGAAACTGGAAAGCAGCGGGCCTGCCCGCAGTTATTCGGATACAGGCGCGTTTTTTCTCGTGTCAGGCCTTTTTCAGAAATACCCAATCGTAAAGCGTACCTGCAACAACTCCGCCAATTAGCGGGCCGGCCCAGTAAACGCCGTGGTTCGCCCAGAAATGTCCTGCTAGCGCCGGACCAAATGCACGAGCCGGATTAATCGCCGCGCCGGTGAGCGGTCCGCCCATCAACGCGTCCATCGTGATCGTCAGGCCGATCGCGAATCCTGCAATTTTATTGAACGCGCCGCGCTCGTCGACGGCCGTCGCGAAAACCACGAACACGAGGAAGAACGTCATCACCGCTTCGATTGCCATGCCTTGCGTGCGAGTCAAATTCGCGGCGAGCCCTGGGGTGCCCAGGTGGACCGCCGTCCAAATATCTTCGGGTACCACTAATTTGATTGTGTACGCCGCGGCGGTTGCGCCGGCGAGTTGCGCAATCCAGTAAAGCAGCGCGTCAAAAGTGCTAATGCGGCGCGTGACCCAAATGCCCGCGGTGACCGCTGGATTCAAATGGCCACCGGAAATGTGTCCGACTGCCGTGACCATGATGGCGATTGCCAGTCCGTGCGCCGCAGCGATGCCCAGAAGTCCCAGCCCGCCGGGATTTCCGCCGGCAACAATAAATTTA
>DASYNR010000012.1:0-7958 GCA_036008485.1 Candidatus Acidiferrales bacterium
GCGACATATGCGGAGTGAGAATAATCCGGATCGAGAAACGCCGCCCACACGGCGAGCCAGTCCAGCCGCGCGCGTTCGAGCGCTTCGCCCTCGGGGAGCGCGGCTCGCCAAACGGGAAAGCGTGACTTCGGGCCCGTCATTTTCGCGCGGTACGCAGCCAGCCGGCTAACGCGCTGCGGCTGGATAGCGGCTTCCCACTTGGCGCGCACCGTTGCGGAAAGCGCGGGCGTCAACCGCACGAGCGTGGCCCAAAGAACGTCCAGATCGTGAATATCACCGAGAAGATCCTGAAACCTTTTCAGTTCCCCGCCCCATTCGGCGTTTCGCGCCGGCAAAAAATTTTCAATCGAATAGCGAAAATGTTTCAATGCGATGCGAAGTCCATGAAGAGAAACTTTGCTGCGCGTGCGAAATGCGTAGCTATGCGCGGCCCATGCCTCGCGCCAACGCTCGAGCGCCAGCAATTCCGCCGCGGGGCCATCGGAAACAATGCATGCGGAGCGGCTGGGAAGTTGATGCGTCCATTTCCGCCATTGCTTTTTATCAAAATGGGAGAATTCTTTTTCGGTACGACGAATTGCGGCGCGCTCAGATTCATTCAGCTTCGCGAGAAGAAGATCGGTCGAGGATTTATCATTTACGTGCAGACGGCCGATCCAGCCGCGCATAACTTCGGTATCGCGCAGGCCGCCGAGCGCATCGAGCGGCTTCTTCGTTTCTTTTCGCAGCCGCTCCCAGGCGGAGTCCGGATCCAATTCGGTAAGACCCTGCGCGATGGATCGGCACCGGCGCAGCGCGACGCGGAGATCGTGCACATTACGCGGCTTGAAATGTTTCCGAACGGCATCCATCTCAATCAGAACTGAGTGCATCCATTTTGTGAGTCGCGATGAATCGATTGACGTGAGAGGTTCTTCCGGCATATTCGCGGCGATGAGTGCTGCTTGCGGAAGTTTTGAAGACATTTCAGAAGTCCTGCGGCCAAACTTTCACAGTTGCGTAAGGGTTCAGGCGTCGGTCTCGCCAACAGAAACATCGCGCAATTTTGAAAGTGCAGCAGCAACGCGATCTTCCGTGGATTCAACGACGCGGGCAATAGGTTCCGCAGCCGGAGGAGCGGCGGGAGCCGGGTCATGCGCTAGCGGCGCGACGGCGGAAGCCGGAGTTGCAATTGTCACGGCATCATGTGGCGGCGCAACTCGATGTGATTCACCTTCCAAGACTTTCGTGATCCCGGCGCGAAGTTTTTCGAAAATCTTGCGCGGCTCGGGCGTCGCGTCAATCACCTTGAATTTATATTCTTCGGCCAGATGATCGAATTGCTCGAGCATCGACGTTTGATAGCGACGGAAACTTTCGTACATGTCTTCCGTGGTGTAAACGTCCATGCCGGATTCCCAATAGTCGAAGCCGCGTGTGAACACAACACGAGGAATCAAATCGTCCACTCCGATTTTCAGATAGAAAACGGCATCCGGTTTAATTGCGAACGAATACACTTTGCGAACCCATTCCGGATCGAGCCCGCGAACGATCGCGCGCGCGATGAGCGAGTAAATGTAGCGATCGGTGAGGACGACAAATCCGGCGCGCAACGCGGGAACGATCTCGTGCTCGAGGCGATCCGAAAAATCCGTGCCGTAGAAAAGAGTGAGCGTGATGCGGCCCAGCGTGTGGCCTTCTTTGGCGCGCTTGATTCCCTTGCCCACGAGACCGGAGCGCGAGAGGCCGGTATCGAGAACCGCGTGGCCCTTTTGCTCTAGCCATTCTTTCAGAAGCGCAATTTGAGTGGAACGGCCGACGCCATCCGTTCCTTCGACGACGATCAATTTGCCGACAAGATCGGAAAGCTCCATGCCGGGCAGCGTAACTCCGTTCGTAACTTTCATGGCGCCACCCGCAATTGTTTTGCGCGTTCGAGTTTGGAAAGCACCAGCTCGCGCATTTGTTCCTGCTGAATTTCGATGGGTTGCGTTGCGTCAATCACATTCAAACCAAATTCGGGAACAATTTTTTCGTACTCTTCCACGATCCGTCCTTGAAATAAGCGGAAACTTTCGTCGGGATCTTCAGTCATGCCCAGGTCAAGACCCGCTTCGTAAAATTTAAATCCGCTGCGCGCGGCATGCAAACGAGTGATGGAAACTTCCAGCGGCACGCGGAAATAAAATGCTCCGGTCGGCTTCACCGCGAAGGAATAAAGTTCGCGCACCCAGGCGGGATCAAGTCCCCGGGCGATATCGCGCGCGAAGGCGGTGTAAATGTAGCGATCGCAAAGGACGATGGCGCCGGCTTTCAGCAGCGGAATAATGTTGCGCTCCATGCGATCGGCGAAATCGGTGGCGTGAATCAGGCAGAAAGTTGCGGGAGTTAAAAGTTTTTTCTTTTTGCCGCGCTTGGTTGTGTCCTTCACAACGAGCGACGAATTCCATTCGCTGAAAACCACGCCGTAGCCTTCCGACTTCAGCCACTGGTGCAGCAGCATCAGTTGGGTAGACTTGCCGGAGCCGTCGATGCCTTCGACGACAAACAGCCGGCCGGGAAATCGATGCTCGCCGTAGCGTTTCATTCGTGGAATCCCTCAAACAGGCGGGATCAAGCGGCGCAACTTACGCACGCGGAGATTCAATTATATCAGACGGATTTGTTAAGGAGACGTGAAATATGTGGATCACCGTAACATGCGTATCTGCCTGACATTAATGGACTTAGCTGCGCTTTTCCGCGGTCATGCGGCAGGGCTCCGGTGCGCCATTTGCGCGGTCAAGGCCTTATCCAGCGTGATTTCGCGAGAGCCATCTGTCGAGTTCCGTGGCCTTATGCAAGATGGCAAGTGCGCCCAGATCGCGCAAAATTTTGCCGCGCATTTTTCGCGCGTGACTGCTGCGCGGAAGCACGCCGAGAAACGGAACTTGCGCGCGTTGCGAAGCGAGCGCGTCGTCAATATTGTCGCCGAGATATAACGCGCGCTCAGGGTCGCGTCCATTCAGGATTCGGAGCAGGCCATCCGGATGCGGCTTCAGATTTGCGATGTCGTCCATCGTAATAATTTGCTTAAAATACTTTTCCATTTTAAGACGGTCGAGCGTGTACGCCAGTTCTTTGCGGGTGCGTCCGGTGAAGAGCGCGAGTTCCGCGTGCTTGGACCATTTTCCTAGCAGCCGAGCAGGAACGAGCCACTCTTCGCGTTCCACATTTCCCGGCGCGCCTTCGCCCCAATAAAATTTCATGAATTGAGTTTTCACTTCTTCGTAGTTCGTATTGCCGCCGAGCTCGCGAATCCACGCCGTCGTCAATTTCCAATCGTCATTGAATCCGCTTTTCGATTTCCATTTTTGAATTTCAGACATCGGCACGCGCTTGCCGGTGAAATGATGGACCGTCTGCACCGTGCTGCGATGGAATGATCCGCGAACGTCCACCAGAACGCCATCAACATCGAAGACAATCAATTCAATTTTGTTTTTCAAGATTTACTTTCTGGAATGATACGTTCCAACTCGCGAATCAGGCGGCGCATCTGTGGACGCGTGCCGATGGTCACGCGAACGTAGCCGGGCTGGCCGAAGTCTGAAGTGCGATCGCGCAACAGGATGCGGCGCTTTGCCAATTGACGCAAGATGCGCGGCGCATCCGCGCCGAAGTCTACGAGCAGGAAATTCGCGGCGCTGGGAAATACTTTCACTCGAAGACGGACGAATGCATCGCGGAGCAGTTCGCGCGCCAGGCCGATTTCCTTGGCGTATTTTATGACCGCGCCATAATCGTGCAGCGTGGCTTCGGCGGCCACCAGCGCCGCAGCATTTACTGCAAACGGTTCGCGCGTCCTCGCGAGCAGCGCCGTCACTTCGGGGCAGGCGAACATACATCCCAGGCGCAATCCGGCCAGCCCAGCACCCTTGGAAAATGTCCGGACGACGATCAAATTGGGATAGCGGCGAATCCACGGCAAAACTGTGGCTCCAGAAAATTCGGAATAAGCTTCATCCAGCACGAACAGCGTGCGCGGCGCGGCGTCGAGCATGCGACGAATCACGTCAGACTGAATTAAAGTGCCCGTCGGATTATTCGGATTCGCAATCAAGAATAAACGCGGAGATTTTCGCAGAGCCTTCATCGCGGCGGCGGCCGGAAATTCCATTTCGGAATTGTAGGAGAGGGACACAATGCGCGCGCCTGAAAGTTGAGCGTAAAAGCGGTACATCACGAACGTCGGATTCACCAGCAGAATCGCGCTTTGCCGATCAACAAACGTGGCGATGATTTGTTGCAACGCACCGTCGGCGCCGTTGGTGAGCGCAAGCTCATTCGATTTCACGCCGAACCGACGCGCCATTCTTGCGGTGGGCGCGATGTATTCCGGGTACGTTGCAAGTTGCTCGGCCGTCAAATTACGCACGGCGCGCAATGCGGCGGCAGAACTGCCCACGGTATTCTCGTTAAAATCCAACCGCAGCGCGCCAACTCGGCCTTCGATTGGCACATGGCATGGAGCCATTCCGCGCGTCGTAGCCGGAACTGGAACACGGAGCTTCAATCGAGCGTCACCTTCCCACAAATGTCAGCGCGTCACACACCGCGCTACCATAGTGTACAGAATTCGCGGCGGCGTTGGGCTTGATTTGCTTATTCAAAGCGAAGTCGTATGGCCGGAAAGATAAATATTAATTGGTTGTTGCCTGGCGCTATTTTGCGTCCAGTTCTTTAAGAATTTTCTGAACAGCCGACGCAAGCACCGCGCGGGTAAATGGTTTCTGCAACATCACGTTGTGCAATTCAAATTCCGCGTTCTTGAAATTTGCGTATTCCGTGTATCCAGACATGTAAATTACTTTCAACCCTGGGCGCATTTCAGATAAGCGTGTGGCTAATTCGCGCCCTCCGATGCCGGGCATTACCATGTCCGTGACGAGCAGGTCAATGGTCCCGGCATGCTTCGCAGCGAGTTCAAGCGCCTCCCCGCCGTCCTTGGCTTCCATTACGGTGTATCCAGCGAGATGCAGAAACTCGCGCGCCACTTCGCGCACTTCTTTTTCGTCTTCCGCAAGCAGAATGGTTCCCGTGCCGCGCGGTAATTCTTCTGTGCGTTTTTGTTTCGATTCCGCTTCGGCGCGCTCGTCCACGCGCGGCAGATAAATCTTGAATGTGGTTCCCCTTCCGAGTTCGCTGTATACCCAAACGAATCCGCCGCTCTGTTTCACGACGCCGTAGACCGTGGCAAGCCCGAGGCCGGTGCCTTTACCTTTTTCTTTCGTGGTGAAGAACGGTTCGAAAATGTGTGCTTGCGTTGCGGCGTCCATGCCAATTCCGGTATCGGTGACGGCCAGCATCACATATCGTCCCGGCAAAACCGGCGGGTGCGTTCGCGCGTATGCTTCGTCAAGTTCAACATTCGACGTTTCGATCAGCAGCTTGCCGCCGTTCGGCATTGCGTCACGCGCGTTGACAGTTAAATTTAGAATTACTTGTTCCATTTGTCCCGCGTCGGCTTTCACATGAGCCAGATTCGGCTTGGTGAGAATTGCCAGTTCGATATCTTCCCCAATCAAACTCGGCAGCATCTTTCCCATTTCTGTGATCGTGACGTTTAGATCCATCACGCGCGGCTGCATGACCTGCATCCGGCTGAACGCGAGCAGTTGACGCGTGAGAGCTGCGGCGCGGTCCGCCGCTTTTTTAATTTGATCAATTTTGCGGAAATCGGGATGCTCGGGCGCCGTGCGCTCCATCAAAAGTTCTGTGTGCCCCTTGATGACCATCAATAAATTATTGAAGTCGTGAGCGACGCCGCCAGCCAGTCGTCCAACGGCTTCCATTTTCTGCGCTTGACGCAACTGAGTTTCCAGCGCGCGCCATTCCGTAACATTTTCGACGATTCCCTCAAAGTACGATTCGCCGCTTGGTTCGCGGATCAATCGCGCGCTCAGACGAACCATCACTGGCTGGCCGTCTTTCCGGACCCAATCCAGCTCGAGGCCATCGGCAGATCCTTTTGCGATTGTGGCGGCGATAACCGGCTCGCGCGCTTCGGGTCGCGCATAGACGGTGGAAATGTTCACTGCCAAAAGTTCACTTGGAGAGGAATAACCCAGCATCGTGGCGAGCGCGTTGTTGGCATCCAGAAATTTTCCGTCGGGAGCTGTCCGAAATATTCCATACGCGGCATTTTCCACCAACAGACGGTAGCGCGCTTCAGACTCGCGCAGCACTTGACGCGCTCTACGTTCTTCTGAAACATCGCGAAACGTCACGACAGCGCCGATGACTACACCGTTCTCGTGAATCGGCGTCGCAAAGTACTCTACCGGGAATGAAGTACCGTCTTTCTTCCAAAATACTTCGTCGTACACGCGCCGCGGTATTCCATCGCGGTACATCTCGATCAGCGGACATTCCTCTCGCGTGTATCGCGTGCCGTCAGGGCGCGAATGATGCAGCACGTCTTGAACATGTTTTCCGAGAAGATCCTCGGGCGACCATCCAGATAACGCCGTCACCGCCGGATTGACCATCGTGCAGAAGCCGTCTTGATCCACACCGCAAATTCCTTCTCCCGCACATTGCAATATCAGTTCGTTCTGCCGCCGAATATTGTCCAACATTTCGCGCGAGCGGCGCTGCTCGGTAACGTCCGTAGCGAAAACAATTACCCCGGCCACGTTTCCATCGTGATCGCGGTACGGAACCCGGTGTGTGTGAAGGATTTTTTCTTCGCCGGACGCTGAACGCCATCCGGTCAGAACGCCGATTTTGCTTCGTCCCGTCTGCATTACTTCCTGATCTTCTTTTTCTGAAACTCCTTCGACGTCCGGCCAAACCTCCGACACGTGTTTCCCCTGAAGCTGTTCGGGCGGAATTCCGAAAAATTCTCCAGCAGCTTTGTTCGCGCGCAGGATTACGCTGGCTGCATCTTTGCGTACAATTATCGAAGGCGAGGAATTGAAAATGATGGCGTGTTCGGCTTCGCGTTTGCGGAGCTCGTCTTCCGCGCGTTTGCGTTCAATCGCCAGAGCAATTTGCGAAGCGACGGAAACAATTAATTCGACGTCGCGCGGTGAGTAAGCATTCGCGTCGTCGTACGATTGCACTACGAGCACGCCGATTGTTCTGGAAGGCGTACGAAGTGGCACACCGAGCCACGCTGCGGCGGGTGTGCCGATCAGCTCGATTTCACCGCTCTTCACCAGCGCGTCGAACTTTTCCCGATTCGCCAGCAACGTCGTCCCCGTTCGGAAAACATACGCCGCGCAAGTTCGCCCGGCTTTTCGCGGAGCGGGAGGAACATCGTGGGGATCCGCCACAAATGGAAAATGGAACATTCCCGTAGCGTCATCGTGCAACGCGATGAAGAAGTTTTCCGCGGAAACCACCCTCTTCAGCGCGCCATGCATTCTTTGCAATAACTCGTCCAGGTTCGACGTGAGATTCAGCGCTTGAATAATTTCAATCATCACCAGACGTTCAGCTTCCGCCCGCGTGCCGCTTCCGGCAGCATCCTTCTCGTCCAGTTTTCGCTCGAAGCTTCGACTCCCGCTCCGGGACAACTTGGCCATTCCGATTACGCCGCCGACGTTTCCATGCGCGTCGAGCTGCGGCGCTACATAAATTTCCACGGGAGAATTTCCAAGCCGCACTTCAAAACAGGTGGATTCACCGGCCAGCGCGCGGCGATGCGCCACAAGTATCGGATCGTGACCGCTGGTTCCGGCAAGACTTTCCTGAATTGGCGCGCCAATCAAATCGTCAGCCACGATTCCCAGCGCGCGCAGACCGTTCCCTTGAACCGAGTTCACGCGCAATTCCGCATCGGTCGTCCAAAATACGGCAGGAACGGCAAGGCCTGGCTTGACGGAGTCAAAGCGAAGTGACGCTGTGCGTTTAATTTCGTATTCGATAGGTTGGGGCATAATCGTGCGTCCGTTTCAAACAGGCTGCTGCCCTTCTATTGTGTGCGCTAT
>DASYNR010000013.1:0-13638 GCA_036008485.1 Candidatus Acidiferrales bacterium
CTTCTGCCAGCGTGGTTTCAATCTTGATTCGGCCGACGCGATCCTCTTCTGCTACAGCGTCATAAGCGTTGTTGAGTATGTTCAGGAAAACTTGTTGAAGTTGATGCGGATCGGCAACCACCACCGGCAAATCATCGGATAGCCGTTCCACAATTTCCACATTGCGTCCCGCTAGGGAATACGACCGCATTTTCAATGTCTGCCGCAGCAGGGAATTGACTTGCACTGGCTCGCTTTGTGGAGGCACATCATGTGCGAAACTCAGAAGATCCTGCACAAGCACTCGCGTGCGCTCGGCTTCGCGCAGAATTGCTTCCAATTCTTCCCGCGCGGGTTCCGGAATCGCCGGGTTTTCGCACAGCAGATCTGCGAAACCAACAATCGCCGCCAGTGGATTATTAATTTCATGCGCCACGCCCGAAACGAGCTGGCCCAGCGCGGCCATTTTTTCTGTGCGCGCAAGATTTGCTTGAAGGACGGACGCTTCCGTGATGTCAGTCATCACCACGACTATGCTGCCGGGCTTGCCGCTTTCATCCTTGATGGAATTTAAATGCAACGCGAAGCGCGCAATTCGCCCGTCTGGACGTGCAACGGGCGCTTCCAAATTTTGCGCCGGGTTTCCTTCGAGCACAGTGCGCAGCACGACGTCGAACATCGGACGGTGCGAAGTGTGAATAATTTGCGCCAGCGGCAATCCGGAAAGTTCGCCCTGGGAGCAACCCAATTCCTCGGCGCGTCGATTCATATAGGTGATGCGGCCTGAAGTATCCAGCACCAAAATAATATTCTGCGTGTTATTCAGGATGCTCTGGTTGAAATCCCGCTCTCGATGCAGCGCCGCTTCCATCGCCAACCGGTCGTGAATATCAATCAGAACGTGAATGATTTGCGCATCCGCACCGGGGCCCGAAGCCATCGGCGATGTGGAGACAAGAAAGTTGCGCTTCGAGAAAATTTCGACGGGCTTCGTCAGTCCTTCACTTTGGCGCGAACACAAAGGGCAGAAATCATTCACGTCGCTGCCATCTGGCGCGATCACTTCACGAATATCGCGGCCCACAAGATTAATCGGATGAGTGTTTAGTCTGCTAGCCAACGCGGAGTTCGCACGAACAATCTTCCCGCGGTTGTCGTGCACCACAATGCAGTCAGGAATTGTGTCCATCACCTGAACCCATTGTTTGCGTGAAACTTCTACTTGACCGAGGATTCGCGCGTGCTCAAGCAATCCCGCCATCACAGTTCCGATGGCCGTAGCTTTGCTCGTCAGTTCCCCGTCAAAAGTTTCTGATTCAGCGGGCCGCGTTATCAGGGCCGCGCCGAGCATTTCATCGCCTTTTAGAAAGGGAATCGCGATCCAGTAGGAATTGTTCAATCGTTGCGCTGACGAAACTGCAACCATACTCGAATCTCGGCGAACAATGGCAGCTCGCGTCCGAACGGTGTCGCTGATTAATTGCTCTTGAAACGACGGCAGTGCGCCTTCAAATGCGCCCCACGGCAATTTGCCTTCTGAAACAGTTGCAGTCCAACCGTCACGCCGGGAGAAAAGTTTGCAGCACACTCCGCTCGCGCCGTAGAACTGCCGAAGAGATTTGCTGAACAATCGTAGGAGGGCGCTCTGGCTTAAACCGGCGGAAGAAATGCACAAATTCGCGACCAGTGCCTCGATTGAATTATCGAAGGGACTGGCGGTCGCGCTTACTGTCGCAGAGCTTAGTTTGGCGGCGCGCATGGGACTGGGGGATGCGGGCTTGGCGAAGACTCCTGTCTGACGCTTTCCGAACTTACAGGTCTGTCTCAAATTGAGTCAATAGAACCCGGCGGGTATGGTGCTGAACTCGTAAAGGAAGGTCTGGCCTGACTTCGTCGCAACGTGAGACAGCTCAAACGATGCATCCGGTCAAATGAGACGTTTGGTCTCGTAACTTTCGTCCGCCGCTTGGCGGTACCCGGCCCATAACTATCATATTTTCATTCACTTACGCCGCCCTCCAGTACACGCTCCTTCCAGATTCCGGCCAAGTAAAGGCTGGAACTGGCCGTGCATTACTAAATCACGTGCATTTATCTAGGAGCCTAGGTATGTCTCGAAACCACCGAATTTGGATACTACAAGCTGCGGCCGTGCTTTCGTTCGCGACGATGTTTTCGGTCACGCCGAAGGTCTTAGCCCAAGACAACTCCTCAACGGCGGTCAAGGCAGCAGGAAGCCGCAAGGTGAAATCCAGGGTTGATCCCGAATATCCCGAACTCGCTCACAGAATGCGGATCTCTGGCACAGTTCGGATTTCGGCGACCGTGGCTCCAGACGGCCATGTAAAGGAAACGAAAGTTCTCGGCGGAAGCCCCCTTTTGACTGTCGAAGCCGAAAACGCCGTCAAGAAATGGCGCTTCGAGGACGGGCCGAAAGAAACCGTTGAGATCATTGAAATTGATTTCAAGTAGCACGGTAGCGCGCTGCTTGTTTGCGGCATGCCGTTGAAAGAAGGCGAGGCGATTTTTTATGGGTATCAGCAGGAAGCTCTACACCGGATTCGGTTCCATACTGGGCATTCTCATATTGCTGTTTCTGGTGAGCTTTGTTGCCAGCCAGCACGAACACAGCGCCCGAAACAGCGCGTCGTCTGCGCTCTCGAACTTGGACAAAATTGGGCGCGTACGTTTTCAGATGATGGTGAATCGCCTTGATTTGCGAAATTTCCTGCTAAGCGGCGACCCGCGCGAAGAAGCGAACACGCTCAAGGGCGTCAGCGATATCCAAACGATGCTTCGATCAGATCAGGAAACGGCGACTGACGAACGGTTGCGCTCCGCTTTTTCGGGTCTCGAATCCACTGAGCAAACCTGGCTCGAAGATTTCTGCAAGCCGCTCATCGCAAAACGTCATGAAGTGGACTCCGGGCACGCCACGGTTGCCGAGTTGCAGATCGCATATCTGCAGCACGCGCCGGGAGGTTTCATTGGTAAGGATAATAAGGAAATAGACGACCTTGAGAGCCAGATTCAATCATCACAAAACGAATTGAACAAGGCCGCTGACAGCGGCGCATGGATTTCCGGGATCATTCTAATAATCGGCACGATGCTCGCCGCGTGCTTTGGGGCACTCATCGCATTCCGAACGTCGCGCTCAATCACGCAGCCGCTCAATCAGTTGATTAATGTTACGCGAGAAATCGCGGAGTCGGGCGACCTCGATCAGCAGATCGAAATTCGCGGTAAGGACGAAATCGGTACGCTTGCAAGCCATTACCGAAACATGATTTCGCACTTGAAGGAAATGGCGAATGTTTCCGCTGCAATTGCCGAAGGAAAATTGTCCGTTGTTGTTGAACCACGATCGCCGCGCGACACCCTGGCCAATGCATTTCAACAAATGTTGGAGGGTTTGCGTCAGCTTGTTACGCAAACACGCGATAGCGCTTCGCAAGTTGCCGGCGGGGCAAGTCAGATGGCTGCCGCGTCAAGTGAGTCCGCGAAAGTTAGCGTGGAGGCAGCATCGGCGATTGACGAAGTCACCAGCACGATGCACGAAATGAGCATCAATGTGCAGAACGTGGTGAAGAGCACGCAAATGCAGTCATCGAGCGTGGCCGAAACTTCAGCTTCAATTGAGCAAATGGTTGCGTCAATTCAGCGCGTCGCGGATACATCGCGAACGCTTCTGGAAATTTGTCAGCGCTCGCGTGACGAAGTTCAAACCGGCATCAAGACCATGGACAAGACCACCGCCGGTCTCACGCGAACCAGTTCCGCGATTCAATCGTCCGCGCAAATTATCGATGCGCTGGGCAAGCGCGCGAATGAAATCGGCAAGATTATCGAAGTAATTGATGACCTGGCCGAGCAGACAAACTTGCTGGCTCTGAACGCCGCAATCGAAGCCGCACGCGCAGGCGAACACGGACTTGGATTCGCCGTAGTTGCCGAAGAAGTGCGTAAGCTGGCCGAAAAATCCACGCAATCCACCAAGGAAATTTCTGATTTGATCGAGGGTATCCAAAAGGAATCGCGCGAAGCCGTGGAAAATATGGTGAAGAGCACGAGCATGGTGCAGGAAGGCCTCGAGCTTGGCGGCGAATTGAACGTGGCGCTCATCAAGATTTCCGACGTCGTCACAGAAGTTTATAAATTTGCCCAACAAATTGGTGGAGCTACCAACGAGCAATCCAACGGCTCAACGCAGATTGCGAAAGCTACGTCGAGGCTGACCGAAATCACGCAAGAAATTAATTCTTCGATTGAAGAGCAAGCATCGGGCGCGCAGTCTGTTGTGCGAGCGATGGAAAAAATGCGTGAGCTCGTTCAACAGTCAACCTCCAGCTCAACTGAACTCGCAGCGGCCGCGGATCAAATGTCCAAGCTTTCTCGCGGTTTGATGGACGCGATGGATCAGTTTGTCCTCGAAGAAGTCACACGCGTATCAAGATCGGGCGCAGGCAACGGATCGCGCCGCGGATCCTCTTCCCGAGAAAATTCTGTCCGCAGGTTGGAACCAGAATTGGCGCGTGTCTGATCGCGAGCCATGGAAAAAGACCTACAAATCGTTGGGTTACGTGTGGGCCGCGAAACGGTGGGTTTGCCCATTTCTCTCGTGCGCGAAATCGTCCGCGTGCCTGAGATAACGCCGGTTCCAAACGCGCCGGCGCATATCGAGGGAGTAATCAACCTTCGCGGAAGAATCGTAGCGGTGATCGATTTGCGCAAACGCTTCGGTGAAAGCGCTCCGGAACGTAGCCCCAAGAACCGAATCGTCGTTGTTGAAATTGAAGAGCGCTGGGTTGGATTGCTGGTCAGCGCGGCTTCGGAAGTTTTGCGAATTGCATCATCTGAAATCGAGGCTCCGCAAAATATTTTCCCGAATGAAGAAATGGATTACGTGACCGGGGTGGGCAAGTTCAAAGGCCGCCTCATTATTATGCTCGACCTTAGCCGGATTTTGCGGCGAGCCGAACTGCAGAAGTTGTCCGAGGTTTCAGAACTTGCTAGCACGTATTTGGACACGGAGGCGCCGCTCACGCGGTAACGCGCGCAGTGCCCAGAAATCTGGTGATTGAATGTCCACACCCGTTCTTACGCCACCCGTTCCTCCGACAGACGCAGAATTAAAACTGCTGCAGACGCTCGTCTATCAAGAATGCGGAATGTTTTTTGACGATCGCCGCGTACATTTCCTGCGCGACCGTCTGAACCGCAGGCTGAAGGCCTGTCAGATGGATAGCTTCTACGGCTACTATCGTCTTTTGACCAGCCGTGAAGGGAAAAAAGAACTTGCCGCGCTTCTGGAACATCTTACCGTTAACGAAACAAGTTTTTTCCGCGCCAAGCCTCAGCTCGAACTATTTCAGAAAACAATTCTCGAAGAACTCTTGCATCGAAAGCAAGCTCGGCGCGATTGGAGCATTCGTATCTGGAGCGCCGGATGTTCCACCGGACAGGAACCTTACACGCTCGCGATGCTCGTCTGCGATGCGCTTGCGTATTACTACCTGCGGAATCCGCTTCCAATCGAAATGCCCACGCCGAAGCCGCTTGTGCCGCCGCCGTGGAAAGTGGAAATTGTGGCGAGCGACATCAGTTACTCCGGTCTCGTCACCGCCGAGCAGGGCGTTTACAACGAAGCGCAAATGGAATCGGTGGAGTATACGTTCCGCCTGCGCTACTTCGATCGAATTGCCGATAAGTACGCGATTAAGCCGGCGCTGAAGAGTCTCGTCCAATATGATTTCCACAATTTGAAAGCGGAATTTCTACCGCGCCGGAATGACATCATCTTCTGCCGCAACGTAATGATCTATTTTGATGAAGCTGAACAGAAGCGCCTCGTCGAAAAGTTTTATCACTGCCTGAATCCCGAAGGATATTTCTTCGTCGGTCACGCGGAAAGTTTGTTTGGTCTCACCAATAAATTCCGCATGATTCATCAAAATAACGCCACCGTCTACCAGCGCACAGAGGTGGGTACGTGAGTTTCTTTTCAGAAGAGCAAGCAGCCGAGTTGCGCGAGCTGTTTTTTGAAAGCTCGCAGGAAATTCTTCAGGAGCTGAACGATGCTGGCCTGCTCCTGGAGCAATATCCGGCTGACTCTTCGGCGCTCGCACGCGTTCGCCGTGCGATGCACACATTGAAAGGCGATTCCGCCGCTTGCGGATTTCGTGAACTCAGCGAGTTGGCGCACGAACTAGAAGATTTATTCACTCCTGAGTTGGTGGCCGAACGCGGCGCGGTGATCGCGGAAATCGTTCTCGCCTCCGCGGATAGTTTTCACGCCATGCTTGGCTCCTATCGCGGGAATATGGCGCCGCCCGATATTTCCGAACTTCGCACACACATTCGCAAATTGGTTCAGCGTCCCGAATCTTCGCCGAAGCACGCGCCTCTCCGTCCCGGACACGAATGGAGTCCGGAAATTCGCGAGCAGATTCTGGAGGCTCTGCGCGAAGGGCAAAATGTTTTTCACCTGATTTTGCGTCTGGACTCTTCCACGCAAATGCCAGCCGCAGCTCTGCAATTAATTACTCGGGCCATCGAACAGTGCGGCACCGTTTTGACGCAGCATCCCGCTCCGAACTCGAGCATGGAATCGGTGGCGCAAATTGACGCCGCCATCGTCAGTTCGCATTCGGCCGACCGGATTCGAGAAAGATGCCGCGTGCCGGGAATCGTGTCCGAAGTATCGCTTCAGCTTCTGACGGAAGCCGCAGTGAAGCCTCGCGATGCATTGCAAGTTCTTCTGGAGGCAGAAGCTTCCACTTCGCCGCTGTCTCGATCTGCAATTGATTCCGCTCATATGGAAGCTTTCTCCGAAGGCTCGGGCGTTTCTGCAAATGCGCCTTCCGGCGCGCTTGCTTCGGGCGAATCTTTTCTTCGCGTTGAGGCTCGACGAATCGACACAGTAATGAATCTGATTGGTGAGCTGATTATCGGCAAGTCGATGTTGCAACGTGCCATCGGCGAATTTGAAACTCGATTTCCGAAAGACGCGCTCCGCATCCGATTGAGTGATGCGCTTTCCTTCCAGTCGCGCGTGCTCGATCAGCTTCAACAATCTGTGACGAAAATCCGCATGGTGCCCGTCGACCAATTGTTCCGGCGGCTTCCGCGCATTGCACGTGACGTCGCCAAACTTCAGAAGAAGGAAATTGTTTTTGAAATGTCCGGGCAAACCACCGACATGGACAAGAGCGTCCTTGATGCCCTTGCGGAACCTCTCGCGCACCTCGTTCGCAATTGTGCGGATCATGGCATTGAACCCACGGATTTTCGGCTCGCATCCGGCAAGCCAGTACGCGGCACAATTCGATTGAACGCCTATCATCAAGGCAACCAAGTTGTCCTCGAAGTTTCGGATGATGGGCAGGGAATCAATCGCGAAAAACTTTTGCACAGCGCGATTCGTGCCGGCGCAATCAAAGAAGGCGAAGCACGTCAGCTTTCCGACGACGAAATTCTGAACTTGATTTTTCATCCCGGCCTCAGCACCGCGGACGAAGTCACTCAAGTATCCGGCCGCGGAGTCGGCATGGACGTAGTCCGCACCGTGGTAGAACGCTTAAAAGGGCGAGTGACGATAGAAAGTGAGCCGGGGCGCGGCACCACATTTCAACTGATGATGCCGCTCACATTGGCGAGCATTCAGGCATTGATGTTCCGCGTCGGTAAGCAACACTTCGCAGTTCCTCTCGATGCCGTTCTCGAAATCACGCGCGCTGAAGAAAGTGAAATTCACGAATTGGATGGCTACGAAGTTCTCCGCTTGCGAGATCAGGTCGTGAGCCTGGTCCGGTTGGGTCAGATGGTGAAAATTTATTCTGACGTTCGCAAGACGCGCCACTGCGTCGTAATCGTCGGCAGCGGCAGCCGCAAACTTGGCTTGATTGTCGATAGCTTCGTGGGCGAAGAAGAATTGGTCATCAAGGCGCTGGAAGATAAATTGGTCGCCACCGAACTCGTCAGCGGCGCTTCGATTCTTGGCGACGGCACCGTTGTGCTCATTCTGGATATTCGCGCAGTCGTTTCGCATTTTTCTAAAAACCGGGTAGTGGGGGCCACAGCATGAAGTCACCGGTTCGTGTACTCGTCGTAGATGATTCCGCCGTCATGCGGAAATTAATTCCGCAATTATTGCAGGGCGATCCTTCCATTCAAGTGGTTGGTACTGCGATGGATGGGTTGCTCGGCCTTAAAAAAATTGGTGAGTTGCGTCCGGACGTCATTACGCTCGATCTTGACATGCCTCGTATGGACGGCATCGAAATGCTGCGCGAAATCATGCGCCATTACAATGTGCCGGTCATCATCGTCAGCGGACACAGCGAAAAAAGCGCGTACTCAGCGATGAAAGCACTTTCGCTTGGCGCGTTTGATTTCATCGCAAAACCAAAAGATGCCAAGCGCGGAGGTATGGATCAAATTGCCCGCGAACTTGCGATGAAAATCAAAGTAGCCGCGGTTGCGGGGGCTCCGAAAACAAAACTTTCTCCCGATGAATCTCCGCGAAAGCGTCCACGATCTCCGCTCGGTGATTCGCGCCCAACTCGTTCCATCGCAATTGGAATTTCCACCGGTGGGCCAAACGCGCTTCACTATGTATTTTCCCAATTGCCCGCGGAATTCTCCGGCTGCCTCGTTGTTGTGCAGCACATGCCCGAGGGATTCACGCAAATGTTTGCGCGCAGATTGAATGACTGCTCGGCGCTTGACGTAAGCGAAGCACGCTCCGGCGATATTCTCACTCCCGGACGCGCCTACATTTGTCCCGGCAATCGCCACATCAAAATTCGGCACACCGAAAAAGGCGAAATGATTGTGCTCGCGGATTTGCCGCACGTGAATGGACATAGGCCGTCGGCCGACGTTTTATTTCATTCCGTCGCAAAAGAACTTGGGAGCGATGGCGTCGCAATATTGATGACCGGCATGGGCGAAGATGGCGCCGAAGGAATGCGCGCCGTGCAAGCGGCGGGCGGCATCACCATCGCGCAAAGTTTGGAAAGCTGCATTGTGGATAGCATGCCACGCGCCGCGATTGAAAATGGTTATGCCGGCCGCGTGGTTTCTCTCGATGCGATGCCCGGAGTTTTGCAAACTTTGTGCGCCGGCGAGCGCTCACGTCATCACGCAGACGCAGCAGATCTTGTATCCAGTCGAAATTCGGATTCAGGGAACTAGAAAGAAGGTGAGAGCCATGCAGGACTTTGAACCACTATCTCGCGGAGATCAGCCGAAGATCCGCTTTCTCGTCGTGGATGATTCCGTGTTCGCGCGCAAAAGCTTGAGCCGCATGGTGGAAGCATTCGGCGGCGAAGTGGCCGGCGAAGCGGCCGATGGTTGCTCGGCAATTACCGAGTACGATCGTCTGCGGCCGGACCTCGTCTTGATGGACATCACCATGCCCAAGATGGAAGGCATCGAAGCGGTGGAGCGAATCGTGAAGGAACATCCCGAAGCGCGCATCGTCATGGTTTCCTCCGTCGGATATCAGGACAATATTCTCGCCGCTTTGCAAAAAGGCGCGCGCCACTTCATCCAGAAGCCTGTGAAACCCGAAGCGCTTTACGAAATCATTCGCTATGTAGTGAACGACACCCAAACGCCGGTTCCCGCCGGCAAGGGAGATGCCTGATCATGAAAATGGAACTCATTCAGCCATTCGTAAATTCTTTGGACGCTGTCGTTGCGGAAATTATGGGCTGCTCCGCGCAAATCTCTGACGTTGCCATGAGCGAAGCTTCCTCGCGTAAACAAGGAATCGCTGCGCGCGTTTGCATCAGTGGCGAAATCGAAGGCAGCATTCTTTTGGATTTGGACGAGTCAGCGGCAAAACGCGCGGCAAAGTTTCTTTCCGGTGATGATGCCGAACCATCGAACGAATCGGCGCGCGAAGCCGTTTGCGAGCTTTCAAATATGGTTGTCGGTAATGCGATCACTCAACTGAACGATCGCGGATTCAAATTCAAGGTTCATCCGCCGGAAATCTACTCGAAGGATGGCAACCTGCAAGAATCCGTCGATACGGAAGCGCTGGTTTTGCGATTTGATACACCGTGCGGGAACGTCTGCTTGGATGTCGCGCTGAAATACAACCTGCACCGGGCCGCAGAATTAACTTCTGCCTCAGTTTCCTGATTGATTTCCAGGTCGACGGTTGCGCGAACTATCGCGGCACAATCACCGACTTATCTTTCGGTATCGCGTCCAGCGTTGCTTTGTCCAGATGCAAATGACTGGCAACCAATTGCTGCGGAGTGTGACTCAGCCACTCGTTCAGCGAAATTTCCTGAAATATGTTCGTCTTGAACATTTCTAGAAATGTCAGGTCAGTTGTTCCGGTATTTTCCACGTAATGCGGCAGCGTCTGTTGGACGTATCCCACGTCTCCAGCCTGAAAATCCATCGTGCGTGCTTTTCCTGCCGTCGCGAAAACTGTCATCCGTCCTTTTCCGTTGATGTAGTACTGCCATTCATCCGCGTTTGGATGCCAATGTAATTCGCGCAAGCCGCCGGGATGTACCGTGACAAGCGCCGCGGCAATTGTTCTCGAAACCGTAAAATTAGACGAGTCTACGATCCGCACTTCGCCGCCCGTTGTGCGTTTGGTTGGCGGCTGCGCAAGCATACGAAAGTCGAATCTCTCTTTCGGCATATTTGCGGCGCCACCAATTGCTCGGACGTCATCTTCAATCGCGCCCGGCACTTCGCCCTGAAAAATATAAAGTTGATGGTCCGGAATATTCTTGAATGCTCCTACAGGCACGCCCATATTTTTCGCAAGCACTTCGCGCGGCGTGCGCGAAGTCCAGTCCGCAAGCTGCACGGTGTCATATTCCGAAAAGGTTCCGTCGTCGAAGACCAGCAAAAATTCGCAACCGTCCGGCCCGAGCCCCTGAATCGAATGCGGAATTCCCGTCGGAAAATACCACAGGTCGCCTACGCCAACATCGGACACAAATCCATTCCCGTGCACATCCAGACCGGTAATCCGCGCTTTTCCGTACAGCATGTACGCCCACTCCGCCGCCGCGTGCCAGTGCAATTCACGGATGCCGCCCGCGGTTAGCCGCATGTTCACCCCGGCGAGCGTTTTGGAAACGGCGAGTTCGCGAACCGTCACTTCGCGTGACCAGCCACCTTCCTCAATCCGCTTGTGCGCAAACGAAAAAGGATATTTAAAAGTTTGCACGGCGCCCGAATCCGTCGGTGGCGGAGCATTGGAAGCCGGATTTTGGGCGTCAATCGCTTGATTTGCCGGGCCCGGATCGCTCGTCGCTTTGTCTTTTTGCGCTTGATTCGCGTAGCCGCCGGACTGTGTTTGGCCCTTCATCGCAAGAACTCCCGCTCCGGCAACGGCGCCTGACCCAAGTTCCAGGAATCGCCGGCGTGTGTATTTATCGTTCTTCAATTCTTTTGTCATGTTTGAATTTCATCCAAATCGAATCAGGATTTTCGTAGCGCAGTTCGCCGTCACCGCCGAAACATTGTACGGGTGATTGAATTATTTCGGTACCGGAAATTTTGCGGAGTGAAATTACTTCATATCATCGAATTGCGGAAACTTACTGCACAAGCCCAACTTTCTTTTCCAGCGCAACGTACCGCGCATCAGTCCGGATTTCGTCGAAAATCGGTTCGTACTTCAAATATAAAATTTGTCCTTCGTGAACCTCCGCCGATTTTTCCAAGTTGGAAAGCGCCGCGTCTTTGTCATGCAGCAGTGCGTAGCCCAATGCAAGTTGATACGGCGAAACATATCCTGGCCCTTTTGTCGCAGCCGCCTCCGTCAGATATTGCTGTGCTTTAGCACGTTCGCCGCGGCAGGCGCTGGCATACGCGAGTAAAGCTTTTGAGACGGGCGAACTGAATTTCGCTTCCGTCCATTCCGCTTGGGTTTCCGCCCCTGCGCAGTCTCGCTGCACGGTTGCAACTACTCCCAATAGAATGTGCGTGGAAACTGAATTTGGATTCTGCGCCAGCGCTCCGCGTAGTGTTTCCCCCGCTTCGGGATATTTGTGCTGCAAGTAGAGCGCGAGCATTTCGTTGATGCGGGGTCCTGTGCTGAGCGGGTCCAAGTCCTGTGCTGCTTGCAGATGCACGCGCGATTCCTCAAAACGGCCTTGCGTTGCCAGCGCCCATCCATAGCGTGACTGCGTCAGCCACGGCGCGCCTTCCTTTAGAGCAAGTTGAAATTCTCTTTCCGCGCGCGGCCAATCCCAATCCCACGTATAAGCAATCAGCGCCAGAGTTCCATGCGCTTCGCCCGAGTGCGGATCCAATTCCAGTGCTTTCTGAAGAGCCGCCTGGGCGCGCGCAATTCCATCTTGCGGTGTTTCCGCCGTCAGTTGTATCAAAGCGAATTCCGCCTGACCTATCCCCAGATACGCCGGCGCGTACGACGGATCTTTTTTCGTCGCTTGCTGAAAAAGATCCAGGCTTTGCCGCAACGCGTCCGCGGTTCCTTTCGCGGCTTCGTATTTCGCCCGCAAATATAAATCCTGAGCTTCAGGATTCACCGTCGGAACCAGGTCTAAACGCGCTTTTTCTTCAGGCGATATTTGCGCGCGCACGTCTTCCACAATCGCGCGTGAAACGCGATTCTGAATATCCAGCACATCCTTTAAGTCGGCGTCATAAGTTTGCGCCCAAATGTGTGTGTCCGTAGCAGCGTCAATTAATTGCGCCGTCACTCGCACGCGATTTCCGGATCGTGTCACCGCGCCTTCCAGAATCGCATCCACATTTAATTCGCGCGCGATTTGCGGCAGCGGCTTGCTGCTCCCTTTGTAAATCATGATGGACGTGCGCGAAATTACTTTCAGCGAATGAATCTGCGCCAGGTCCGTCACCAATTCTTCCGTAAAACCATCCGCAAAATATTCCTGGTCCGCGTCTCCGGATAAATTTCGCAGCGGCAAAACAGCGATGGAATGGATATTGGGGTCCGGAATGGCTTTCGCGGATGATTTCTTTTCTCGAATCAGAAAGAATGCGCCGGTCGCGATGGCGATCAGGATTACCGCCGTAATCGCCAGCTTCGCAACGCTCGTCCCTGCGCGCGACGGCTCTGCCTTCGTCTCTTCGATCGTAGCATCGGTCACATTCTGTGTAGAAGTTCGAGCCTGGCCCACCTCAGTGTCACTGGCTGCCGCCGTATTCGACGTCTCCGTCGCCTTGCCCGACCGCAGCCAAGTTTCCAGTTCACCTTCGTACGCAAATACCGCTCCACCTTTTTGTCCCGGAATTCGATGAACGGGCAGGCCACGCTCGTGTTCCCACCTCTGAACGGACCGGACGTCGCGGTCTAGAAAATCGGCAATTTCCTTCCAGGAATTCAACCGCCGACTCGCCGATTCCGTGTCTCGTGGGGCATTCATAGAGCGCTGGAAGCCCTCTTGTCGTTCATTGTCGCGCATTGTCGTGCCCTACCGCTTGTACCAATTTCCGCACGGATTAGTATTCGCGCAGTTGCCAAAGCCGGTGCCAAAAAGCCTCGTCAATGGACGCCGACTGGCAGTGTTGCAGTCCGCCGCCTGTGCGTCAAGCGGTGGAATCTTCCGGGACACAGGTCGTCCCAGGAACCAATCAGCGTCGGTAAAGGAAGTGTGCGCATGAGATCTACCTTAACGAAATGCATTT
>DASYNR010000014.1:0-8627 GCA_036008485.1 Candidatus Acidiferrales bacterium
AAATTATTTATTGATCGTCCGCCGCAAGGCCAAAGCGAAACTCGCGTGGCTAATGCGCTCGGCTGGACAACGGCGATTGTTGTGATCGGTTGCTTTGTCTTAATGATGCGGTTTTTTCTTCAGTTCAGATAATTTCATTCAAATAATTGGCGTAGTTATTTGAAGTCTAGTCGCTATTATTCAAACGCCGCGCCACAATCACGCTGTAGTGCAATCCGGAAAACGCCGTCAGACCCGCCACCAAATATTTCAGAACTGTATTCACGGTGCTGATCGCCAAATTCGGAAACGCTTCCTGCGTCACCGTCGTGAACACAAGCACAATCTGCGCAGCGGTTGTCATCTTCCCGTAAATGGACGGGGGGAATTTACGATACCCGACCACCAGAATAATTACGGCCGCGCCGACTAGCAGAGTTAAATCGCGCGTCAGCACCAGAATCGTCAGCCACCAAAGTATTTTCCCCTTCAATGAAAGCACTAAGAATGAAGACGACAGCAGCATCTTGTCCGCAATCGGATCCAAATACGCACCGAGTGTCGTTTTCTGATTGAGTTTCCGCGCGAGCAAGCCGTCCAGCCCATCGGAAATTCCCGCGAGCAGCAACACGACCAACGCCAAAATGTAGTGATCGTAAATAACCAGTGAAAGAAACAGCGGAAGAAATGCCATCCGCAAAAAAGTCAGCTGATTGGGGACGGTGAAGAGATTAGAGCGCATGAGGATTTTTCGTGGGAAACTTCAGACAAATAATTCCAGGTATTCGCGCAGAGATCGTCCGGTTCTTTTTTGAAACATTTCAGAAAGCGACGGGATAGATCCTGTAGGCTCGTCCAGCGCCACACGCTCGATGCGCTGCATCGGCAAAAAAACCGTAGGCAATCCCACGCGCGCGCCGTCCGGCTCCAGCACTTGACGGATAAAATCGTCGAAGGAATTCAAATCAATTCCGCGCACGGTGATGCCGGCTACCTGCAAGGTCATCAACTCGCCCCAAATTTTTTCTTTGGGCGTGTGCAGACTGACCAGAACTATTGAGTGTGGTTCCATGAATTTCGTCCCCACATGCTAACTCAACAAACGCCCTGAACACACGAAATTCCCGACTATGCCTTCATCACCTTCAAATCCGGCGCCACTTGCAACTTCGCGTCCGTCGCCGCCTGCACTTGCTCCGGCGTGACTCCCGGCGCAATTTCGCGCAGCACCAATCCGCCCGGCGTAACATCAATTACCGCCAACTCTGTGACAATCTGATTCACGATCCCGACACCCGTCAGCGGCAGCGTGCATTCTTTCAGTATTTTTGCTTTTCCGTCGCGGGTCGCATGTTCCATGGCGATAATCACTCGACGCGCGCTCGCCACCAAATCCATTGCGCCGCCCATGCCTTTCAACATTTTCCCCGGGATGGCCCAGTTCGCCAGATTTCCGCGCTCGTCCACTTGCAGAGCGCCCAGCACTGTTAAATCAATGTGACGCCCGCGAATCATCGCGAAAGATTCCGAGCTGGAAAAATAAGCTGTGCCCGGAATTTCTGTGACAGTTTCTTTGCCGGCGTTAATCAGGTCCGGATCTTCCTCGCCTTCCCACGGAAATGGTCCGACGCCCAGCATTCCATTTTCCGATTGCAACACCACTTCCATTCCCTCCGGAATATGATTCGCCACTAGTGTCGGAATTCCAATTCCCAAATTCACGTAAAATCCGTCGCGCAATTCTTCAGCCACGCGGCGCGCAATAAAATCGGTCTTACCAACGACCGGCACTGCGTCACCAGCAGCCGCGCGTTTCCGCACGGTGCGCTTCTCAATGCGCTTCTCGTATCCGACGCCCTGAAAAATCGCGTTCACGTAAACGCCGGGCGTGTGAACCTCATCCGGGTTCAACTCGCCCAATTCCACAAGTTCTTCGACTTCGGCGATCACATAATCCGCAGCGGCAGCCATCACCGCGTTGTAATTCCGCGCCGTTTTCCGAAAGACCAAATTTCCCCAGCGGTCGCCCTTCCACGCTTTCACAAAAGCAAAATCGCCGCGCAGCGACCGCTCCATCAAGTGCGGACGTCCGTCAAAATCGCGCACCTCTTTCCCTTCGGCGATCAACGTGCCCACGCCCGTCGGCGTAAAAAACGCCGGAATTCCCGCGCCACCGGCGCGCAGTCGCTCCGCCATCGTGCCTTGCGGATTCAACTCGACTTCCAATTCCCCTTTCAGCACAAGTTGCTCAAAAAGTTTATTCTCGCCGACGTATGTGGCGATCATTTTTTTCACTTGACGCGTTTGCAGCAGCAACCCAATTCCGAAATTGTCCAACCCCGCATTGTTGCTGACGAGCGTAAGATTTTTCGTCCCGCGCTTCCGCACCGCCGAAATTAAATTCTCCGGTATGCCGCACAACCCAAATCCACCCAACAAAATCGTCGCGCCATCCTTCAACTTTTCAATAGCCACATCAGCATTCGCTACGCGCTTATCCATATCGAATTTCGCCCCCAGGCTTTCTCGGTACGAATTGTGCCACATCCGGGAACGAACCGCGTCAAACTCAACCGGCCACGCCCGCCCGTAACTCATGCGTCCCAACTGACCTTCCGGTTCATTGACTGGATATTTTCAAATTCCTAGGCTGGAATGTCGCCTACCGGCCTGCCTGATTAGGCCTATTTCCGCGACTGAAACCGCAGCAGACCGGAATTCGCACATCCGTTCGACGCTGGAAAACTTGGGAGAAAGAATCATGCTCTTGGAAGCTGCCGGCAACTCAATGAGTTCAGCCCTCACCGGATCGTATGACCTCCGCCTTGTAGAACTTTCCGTGGTGATCGCGATTTGCGCGTCTTATGCGGCGCTGGATCTCGCGGGACGAGTGACAGCCGCACGCGGTTTCGGTCGCACCGTCTGGCTGATGGGCGGGGCGACTGCCATGGGACTAGGTATTTGGTCCATGCACTACATCGGCATGCTGGCTTTCAAACTGCCGGTTCCAGTGGAATACGATTGGCCCACGGTTGTGCTCTCTCTAATCGCAGCGATATTGGCCTCGTCTGTGGCTCTATTCGTTGTGAGCCGGAAGAAAATGGGTGTGTGGCGCGCCGTGGCGGGCAGCGTTCCCATGGGCGCGGGAATCGCGGCGATGCATTACTCGGGCATGGAGGCAATGCGCCTGACGGCGATGTGTCAATACAACGCCAAGCTCGTGGCGCTCTCGGTCGCGCTCGCAATTGTGATTTCGTTCGTTGCGCTTTGTCTTGCATTTCTTTCGCGGGAAGAAAAACAAGGAATGATTGCGCGGAAAATCGCAAGCGCTGTGGTAATGGGCGCTGCGATCCCTGTGATGCACTACACAGGAATGGCCGCTGCCAGCTTCATGCCGATGAACACGCCCCCGGATCTTTCCCATTCGGTGAGCATCACCGCGCTGGGAACGGCCGGCATCGCAATGGTCACGATGGCCGTGCTCGGAATCGCCATTCTGACTTCACTGTTTGACCGAAGATATTCGGCGCAAACGTTGGAACTTGAGTCGGCTGAACAACGGTACCGACTATTGTTCGAGCGAAGCCTGGCCGGAATTATACGAACTTCACTCGACGGGCCCATTCTGGACTGCAATCAAGCTTGTGCCCGAATCCTGGGATACGCGTCGCGCGAAGAACTAATGGCCAGTCCCGTGGCGGATCACTATTTTGATCCCGAAGACCGGAACACTTTCATTGCAAAACTAAAAAAAGAAAAGAGCCTTGCGAATTACGAACACTGCTTGCGCCGTAAGGACGGAAGTCCCGTTTGGCTTCTGGCAAGCGCTCACCTTGTGGAAGGCAAGGACGGCTCGCCCGCCGTAAACGAAGAAACTTTTATCGATATCACCGAACGCAAGAAAGCAGAAGAGACGTTCCGCAAAGCGTTTGATGCGAATCCTGAACCGATGACCATCTCCTCAATCGCCGAGGGCCGCTATATTGATGTGAATGAAGCGTTCCTTCGGGTAACCGGTTATGCGCGCGGAGAGGTTATCAGCCATACGTCCCACGAACTGAAATTCTGGGAGACGCCTGAGGCACGCTCGGAGCTTGTGAACATGCTGAGAACAGAGGGCTCGGTACGCAATTTGGAAATCACCTACCGGACAAAATCCGGTGAGCAGCGCGTGGCACTGGATTCTTCGGAAATCATTGAAGTGGGCGGGCAGAAATGCATGATTTCCATTCTTCGAGACATGACGGAGCAAAAATCTCTGGAAAATCAGCTTCGCCAGGCGCAAAAGATGGAAGCAGTTGGCCAGCTGACCGGAGGCATCGCCCACGACTTCAATAACATGCTTGGCGTGATTATCGGTTATAGCGAAGTGGTCACAGAACGACTGGCCGGCAATGAGCCTCTGCAAAAAAAGTGCGAGCAAATTACGAAAGCAGCGCAGAGCGCCGCGTCACTGACGCGCCAGCTTCTCGCCTTCAGCCGGCAACAGGTGCTCGAGCCCAAGTTTCTGGATCTGAATTCAATCGTCCGCAACATGGAGAAAATGTTGAGGCGCTTGATTGGCGAAGACATTACTTTCTCCACGGGGCTGGGGCCAACGCTGGGAAGCATTAAGGCCGATCAAGGACAGATCGAACAAGTCATCATCAATCTGGTGGTGAACGCACGGGATGCTATGCCGCACGGCGGAAAAGTGCGAATCGAAACGAGCGCTGTTGAATTGAGCGGAGAATATTCCAAAAAGCATCTGCCGCAATTGCCCGGTTCCTATGTGCTTCTGACGATTTCAGATACCGGCATCGGAATGGATGCGGAAACTCAGGCGCGGATTTTCGAGCCATTCTTTACGACGAAGGAAGTGGGCAAAGGAACCGGCCTTGGACTTTCGACTGTGTATGGAGTTGTGCGTCAGTTCGACGGTCACATCTGGGTGTACAGCGAACCCGGACAAGGGACAACCTTCAAGATCTACCTGCCCCGCACAAGCCAAGCGCCGGCGGTGATGAAGTCAAACAATCGCCTGGCCAGCACGATTCGAGGAACAGAAACAATCTTGTTGGTTGAAGACGAGGAAGCACTCCGCGAACTTACCAGAAGCTTGCTGGCGGATCAGGGATATAACGTGCTTGAGGCCGCGCGCCCCGAACGAGCCATCGAGATTGCCAGACAATATAGAGACACCATCCATTTGCTTCTCACCGACATGGTTATGCCGGGAATGAACGGACGGGTCTTGGCCGACACGCTGGCATCCATCAAACCGGACATGAAAGTCGTCTTCATGTCGGGCTATACGGGCTTCAATCACGCAGCGCTGACGGACGCTAAACTGACTCTGCTTTCCAAACCGTTTACCAAAGACAATTTACTTTCAAAGCTTCAGGAAGTTCTTGGATTTAGTGCGCAACTTGAAACTGTTTAAACACCGGGAACAAGATTGCACGGGTACCCCACACGTCGTTGCTACGTGTGGGGGTCTTCCGACCATCGCCGAGCGTCAAATTCCTCTTTTGTCTGCCCCTATCACGTGGCTATTTGCCAAGCTGAAAAAGTTACTCGCGATTAATGACGTTCGATCGAGAAATGAACGCAGCTCTGCCGACGGAGCTTTCCATCCCGGACAGTAAATGACGATCGTGTCGCCCGCGCCCTCGATGACCCATCCTGCTCGCGAATCAGGTTGCTCAAGAAACGTCAGCCAGGCGGGGGTAAATATCGAGCGGATCTCTTCTTCTGATGGGCTCCGCAAAACATAGTGACGCGAAAATTCCGGACTCGACTCAAAATATATGTTCTTGTGAGTCACCTTATCCAACATCTTGTCGAAAGCACCGCCGGGCCCCATTTCAAAATAAGGGTTGTACACACCGTCTTTCGAGAATGCCGCGACCGTTTGCGTTGTTGTGGTAGACCCTTTATATCCGCCGAGCGTATATGAGAAGTCGAATAGGCTCACCCGCAGTCCCGCGCGGTTGCCAGTCGTGATGTTCTTGCACTGTGTGTCGTTCCCCTTGGCGAACAGAGCCGTTTCCATCATAGGCGCGCTATTCCTGTCGGCCCACTCGTCGCCTTCATAGGTGAAGCCGATCTCCTGCGCCGCCGTTTTCCACTGCTCATTTCTTCGATCGCGCAGAACTTTTTTTATGGCCCAGATCGAGAGCCAGATGCCAGCCAAAACTGCGATGCCAATTAATGTGCCGATGTCCGAATTGTGATCGCCAGCCACCGGAAGCAGTGTCAGATTCAGAATCATGGTGTCGGGATAATGCCACAATCGGCCGTATCCGGTAGCACGGACATTCGTTCAGCATAACTCTTCTTGAGGGTGGGAGCTTCCGAATGCAACTGCCCTGATTAAATCCTGATCTCCGCGATGCGGCTTAGTGAGTCGGCGATTCGGTGACTGTGACGGTGATCTTGTTGGACTTGATGGTGCCGATGGCATTGCCGACCACGAATTTTCCGAGATCGGCCGTCAGTTGAATGGAGTATTTGCCAGGGCTTGTCATTACTCTGATTTCGGTGACAGTGATCGAAGCACCATCCCATGATTGGTTTGGCTTTAAGCTGGTCACGATATTCATTCCGCTGATGCTGGTCTCCATATTCCTTCCACTGATGTTGAATGGGCCTATATGCTTCATCTGTTCGCCAAGTTCAGTGTCCGGCACGAGGTGGCCTTTCGCATCCAGCGCGATCAAATCGAAGGTTTTGTATGGGCCCGTGTAATCGATGACGACGTCATGCTCCGAAATGTTCTTAAACTTTATTTTCACGACGATCGACGCGCCAGCCACGACGGCGTCTTTTTCTGGCGCGATCGTCATCGAAATCGGCGACGGCCGGATCGGGGGCAAATTGCCCTGAGGCCCGAACGATAGAAGTAGTGACGCGAAAATGAGTGGGCGCAGCATAACTGGACATCATACACGTTCGGCGTTACGCGTAACTGAGAATGGCGTCAGTCGCCGGGATTTGAACCTCATGGCATAATCTCCTCTGGAGAAATTAATGACCTCATTCTCAGCTTTTACAAAACGCATTTATAGATTCGCTGCAATTATTCCGGCGGCGATCGTCGCGTTCGCGATCATCGCCACGCCCGCTGCGCATGCCTGGGGATGTCAGGGACACGAAACGGTCGCGCTGATCGCCGAAATGCATTTGACTCCGCAAGTGCTGGCGAAGGTGAATCAAATTTTGAAAGATTCGCCGATTGATCCCGCGCTGAGCCGTTACTGCAAGGATGCGGGCCTTACTCCGATGGCGGACGCCGCAAGTTGGGCGGACGATCTCCGCGGCACGCGGCCGGAAGCTTCGCCGTGGCACTACATTGATATTCCACGCGGCGGAACCCGCGCCGATATTGCCGCCGCATGCCCTGAAAAAGAAGGATGCATCACGAAGGCGTTGCGAACGCAGGTGGAAATTTTGCGCGCGGCGTCCAGCACTCCCCAACAGCGCGCCGACGCGCTGAGATTTATCATCCATTTTGTGGGCGATATTCATATGCCGCTGCACGACACAACAAATAATGATCGCGGTGGAAATTGCGTCGCGGTGGAATTCTTCGGCGCCGAGCCGCAGACGCGGAATCCGGAGAGCGAAAGTTATTCGCCGAATCTTCACAGCGTTTGGGATTCCAGCATCATTGGACGCATGGCCACCGGCGAAACCGTGCAGCAATTTGCGGCGGAAACAAATACCGCGCAGGCCTCACGAGTTTCCGGATTGATGTCCGGAACACCAAATTTCGACGACTGGGCGTGGGAAGGACACGAGCTTGCTGAGATCGCCGTCTACGGAAAACTTCCACACTTAATTCCAGTGGAAAAACCGGTCGAGATTGATTCCTGTGCAGGCGATGATCACGTCGGCGCGCGAATGCTGGCGCTGCATGAGGATTTGGAGCAGCCGTATCAGGATGCCTCGGCCCCTGTTGTGCAACAGCAACTGGCGAAGGCCGGCGCGCGATTGGCGGCGCTTCTGAATGATATTTTGAAGTAAATCTGATTAGAAAAGGTCGCTGCGATAGGCGAACCACCAGCTAATTACGCCTGCGGGAACAGTTGCAGCCACCGCCCACCAAAATGGAAGAACGAGATCGGCGATAAGCCCCAGGGCGCTAAAAGTGATCCAGAACATTTTCTTCTGCACGACCCCCATTTTACGCCTGTGCGGAGTTTGCTGGGCAAGACAGATTTATTCGTGCACTGTGAATGACAATCGCGGGCAGTTCTAGCTGCGCGGATTTATTTGCGCGCGGGCTTGGCGCGTTCGTATTGCTTCGGCCAAGTAATTTCGTGATGCAAGGTTGCCGCGGCGTGAATCGGCCAGTACGGATCGCGCAGAAATTCCCGCGCCATAATCACAAGATCCGCTTCTTCGTTACGAATAATTTGATCGGCCTGCATCGGCTCGGTGATCATTCCGACGGCGCCTGTTGCGATATTTGCGTGACGCCGAACCGCATTTGCAAACGGAACTTGATATCCAGCGCCAAGCGGAATTTTCGCATGCGGCGAAGTTCCGCCGCTCGAACAGTCCATTAGGTCCACGCCCAGCGGCTTCACAATTTTCGCAAGGGCGATGGAATCGTCTCCCGTCCAACCACCTTCCATCCAATCCGTTGCGGAAATTCTCAGGAA
>DASYNR010000015.1:0-4841 GCA_036008485.1 Candidatus Acidiferrales bacterium
CGCGAACTAACCGCCATGCTGAATACATTCCTGCAGGACGCCGCAACCAATAACGTCTCGGGCTTCGATCGCTTCTTCGCCGATGACGTGATCTACACCCACTCCGCAGGCACCGTCACCAATAAATCCGACATCATCAAAAGTGTTACCGCTGGCGCCGCACGTCCGCCGCGCACGGATCGACAAACAAAATATTCCGCCGAAGACGTCACCATCCATGAATATCCAGACACGGCCATCGTCGCCTTCCGCCTGGTCTCCGACGAAGAGCACACCGCCGGCACGCCGCCGACGATCACCAACTATCGCAACACCGGCACATTCCTGCGCCGCAACGGAAAGTGGCAGGTAATCGCCTGGCAATCCACAAAAATTCCAGATGCCACGCCGTCCGCTAAATAATTTGGAGTTAGAGATCCCGATTCTGGAAGTGGTAAATCGCCACACCAAGCACAACAACGAGAAATACTCCCGCGTAAATTACTGCCACGCCGCTCGGAATCGAGACATTCGCAAACGGTGAAAACGAAAGCGACGCCGCCAACGGCGTCTGCATTTCAAAAGCCGCGCGTCGCCACAGTGATTCACCCGGCATAATTAAACTCGTCACAATTCCCAGCGTCACGATGTGCGCGCTCTGCGAAAATCCGCTCACCTGTTCCAACCATCCGCCCATGAACGCCAATCCCTGCAGCCCCAGCACTAAAACCCCATTCGTCAAAGTCGAAAACCAGGTGCCGAGTAAAAACGTAACGCTCAGCGCGACCGCGCATTCCAATATAATCAGCAGCACTCCGCGTATGGGATGTTGCGGCATCACTCCGACCGCCCAATAGCTCACCGCCACCGTGCCGGCGAATAACACCACCACGTATGCTGCAATCATCGCGATAAAACCGGAAAATTTTCCAAGCAGAATCTGCCAGCGCGAAATGGGTTTCGTCGCGATCGCGTGAATCGTTCCTGAGCTGATTTCTCCCGCCAGCGTGTCAATTGACGTGAGTATCGTCATCACTACCGCGAGCAAGTCCACGGTGTACAAGCCCACCATCAGCATTCCGCTTTCGACTTGATACCGCAAAAATGGCGACATCGCGCGCGAATTAAATTCGTCAACCTGCAAATGCAACGCCACGGCGAAAATTGCCAGAAGCAATCCGCCAGCAATCATCGCCGTCCACAATATTTTCCGTCGCGCCGCTTCGCGGAAAGTGATTCCGGCCATGATCCAGACTCCGTTCATAGCCCGTGATCCTCTCCCATAATTTTCACGAACAAATCTTCCAGTGACAATCGTTCCGGCGTGAATCCAAAAACATCCACTCCGTTCGCAACAAGATGCCGCAGCGCATCCGGCAAAACTTCCTTCGATCGCGCCACAAATATCAGCCGCTCATTTTCATAATTCGCCGACGTGCTCCATGCTGCCAATCCGTCCACGGCCTTCTGCGAAACATTTCGCGCGTTCACCACCACGCGCACCTGGTCACGCTCGGCCTCGTGCAAGTCCTGACTCGCCACCACCTCGCCATCCTTAATAAACACCACGCGATCGCAGGTAACTTCGATTTCTCCCAGCAAATGTGAATTCAGAAATACGGTTGCCCCGCGCTCTCGCTGCGCACGCAGAATATCGCGTACCATGCGTCGCCCCATCGGATCGAGTCCCGAAGTCGGCTCATCCAGAAAAATAATCTGCGGCTCGTGCACCAGCGCCTGCGCGAGGCCTAGTCGCTGCAACATTCCCTTGGAGAATCCGCGCACTCGCCGGTTAATGTGCGGACTCAGTCCGACCAGTTCCAGAACTTCCGGCACGCGCCGCTTCAACTTGTCCGATTCCATTCCGCACAATCGTCCGTGCAGTCGAATCAATTCAGTCGCCGTAAGCCAGTCGTAAAATCTAAAATCCTCCGGCAGAAATCCAATCTGACGCCGTACGTCCACATCATTCACAGGCGCGCCCAGCACAAATGCTTTCCCGTTCGTCGGTTTCACCAGTCCTAACAACATTTTGATGGACGTGCTCTTGCCCGCTCCATTCGGCCCCAAAAATCCAAATATTTCTCCGCGCCGTACACTCAATGACAGATTTCGCACCGCAACCTTCGCGCCAAATACTTTGCGCAGGCCGTGTGTTTCAACCGCGAAATCAGTTGTCGCGTTCAAACGTTTCTCCGGAAAAGTTATTGAAATGAGTTCGCCAGTGCCGTTGCGTCGCTTGCGCTCGCGTATCCAGTCAGTGAGTACGCCATTCCGTCTCGCACCCAAATCAACATATATGTTGGTCCGCGTCGCCCCAGCGTGTTAACCAGCACGCCATGCGCCCCGTTAATCTGCACTGTTTCAAATGACCGCATGAATCGCGGCATCGCCAAACTTAAAGTGGATTTCCAATCCACACTCTCCAAGAATTGTTTCGTCTGGTTTGGGCTCATCCCCGAAAGTTCCAACCCGATCTCGACCAGTTGCTGAACGTCCAATCCGGCCGGCGAATTTACAATGCTCGTCGGCCCTTCCGTCACCACCAAACAGTCACTATTATCGGCCGAAGGCGGCGGTGGCCCGTTGATCTGTCCAGAAATCGTGTTCGGCGGCGCTGGGCAATTTCCGTATTGCGCGCGGATGGATCGCGGCGTCTTCAGCGTCACCTCTGCGCCATCCAAATTCGCCGGCAAATCCAAATCGTGCCGGCCCGCTTCGTCAAAAATCGTTTGCAGTTTCGCGCGGTCTACCGACATATCCACCGCGTGTCCGCCCTGCACAATTATTTTCGGCAAATCTTTCCGGATCGCTGGCAACGTCACCGCAAATCCCGCCAGTTTCGCTGCAGCCCCCTTGTCCGCCGCTGCCGCGTCCGCCTCGTCCTCCGTCACATTCGTCTTGCTGGAAATCATCTGGCTGATCATCTGCTGCAAAGTTCTGTTTCCGTTCGCTCCGGAAAATGCTGACACGTCTACGCTCACCGCTTGCGGTTTCGGAATTCGCAACGAGGCAAAAAACTTCGCCGCCAATCCGCGCACCGGCGAAACAAACGAGAGAATTACAATTAGGATCAGGGCGCCAATGCCGCCCCACAGCGTTCCATTTCGCGGTTCTCTGGTTTCTTCAGTCACAGCCGCTCTCTCATTCCTGTTCAACCTATTCGCCTCAGCCTTAACACCCGCTTAATCCCGAGTGTAGGGAGCGCAAAAAAAACGGGGAGCGATTTCCGCTCCCCGCACCCAACTCATCCTTATGTCTTGTTCTTATTTATTGATGCTCCTTCGGCTTATCACCATTCCCGCCCTTACCCTTCGGCGGTGGCGTATTCTTACCCTGCTTCACCGGTGGATTTTTCTTTCCATTGTTTCCCGCGTTACTTCCCGCATTATTTCCCGCACCTTTATTGTTTCCGTTTGCCGCGTTTGAGCTGTTGTTCTTCGGCGTGCCGGCTGCAGCATTCGCTCCCGCCGCCGTAGATTTTCCATTGCCGCCGGCTCCGGTTGCGCCCTTCGCGCCCACCACGCCGCTTCCGCTCATCACTCCGGCCTTCGGCGAAGCAGCAACTGCCGGCGCGCCGTGATTCGCCGCCGCATACTGGGCCTTGTTCGTCGACGCGGTGTGTTCGTGTTCCGTCTGTTCACTCGTCGCCGGTGTGTGATGTTCGTTTGCCGCCGCTTGTTCCTGCGCATTTGGCTGAGCAACTACTCCGCCCGCGCCGCCGTTAAAACTCGTGTGGCTCACGTTCGTATTGGTCACCGACTGGTTGTACGTATTGTGAATTACGGTCACGTTCACATTTGTCACCGAGCGGTTGTACGCGAAAACTCCGCCGCGCCACGCTCCGCCGACAAACCCGACGCCGCCGTATCCAAATCCGTAGTTAACTCCGCCGTAGAATCCAATGTGCGGACCCCAGTATCCGGCGTGCCACGCATATAGTCCGCCGCCCCATCCCCAATATCCGGGCGTCCACAATCCTCCAACAAATGGCGCGCGCACCCACGTTCCCGGCACCCAGAAATAATCGCCATTTGCGTAACCCCAGTATCCGGGCGTCCACATAAATCCATCACCGGGACAAACCGGCTGCTCATAAACAGGAATCGGCGGCGGCGCAACTCTCACAGAAATTCCCACGCCTATGCCAATCTGAGCCGATGAAGTACTCGGCATCACCATCACCGCCAACGCAATCATCATTAATCCAATCACTCGCATCGTACGCATGTCGTTTCTCCAGTAGCGCCGACGATCCTGTCGGTGCATTTTTTCCGTTCGCATTCCATTCTTCATGAACAACCGCTGGTATCCATTAAACCCCGCTCACTTCCTAAAGTCGCGCCCCACGTTCCAATTTGCAAACATCATCTGGCCTAATGGCCAGTCAACGTGGTTGAAATCCACCACCCTTTTGGCTTTCCGTACTTCGTCCGGCGGCCGGCGCAGATCTTTCTCTCACAACCTTTAATGGGCGATGCAGCGTAAGCCGTCGTAGGTGAGGGTCTCCATATCCTGAGCGCAGTCGATGGAAGACGCGCACATCGCGCCGCAGAATCGCACGCCATTTTTTGAATTTATTTCATCCTCATGTCGTCTGACTTCTCATTCTCCACGCCGCCCACCCGGAGGCCCGAACCCCCTCCGTCCTCTTCCATCCCCACCCGGCACTCGCACGGGAGTCCCGCGAAAACATCCGATCGTATACGGATACTCGCGCGTCAAAACATAGTGATACATCTTGACGCGCGCCCCATCCCACAAAACTTCACTCGTCCGTCCGTGGCATTCATCCAAATCCGCGTTTGTCAGCCCTCGGCTGTTCGCGTCATGCATGCTGTAAATTCCGAATCCGTCGTTCG
>DASYNR010000016.1:0-2924 GCA_036008485.1 Candidatus Acidiferrales bacterium
TCTGTCCCGGCGGCAGATCCGCGGCAATTACCGTGCGCGTATCCATCGGCGTTTTGCGCCGTGTTCCCAGCGCAGCTCCGCCTTCAGCGCCCAGCGTGGCATTCCGAGGAACCAGCATTCTATTAATCATGTTGAAAGCGACGCATCATAAAACGACACACCCGGCCTATCTATGACAATGGAGACACAAATGCACTTAGTTGGACGCGCTTCCCGTGCTCTTGGATGCTTGCCGCCACGCGTTCAGCCAGCTCCAAAGCCCGGCGGCCGGCTTCGCCATCCACGCCCGGCCTGTTGCGGTCCCGCACAGCAATTATAAACTCAGCCAGCTCCGCTTTCAGCGGTTCTTGCGGCTCTGTGACCAACTTTTCAAAGTCGAATTCCGGCGGAGGACCAAGATTCTTCACGCGTACGCGCAGCGCGTCCTGCCGCGTGTAATCCAGCGACACGTATTCGTGTTCCTGAAAAAAACGCATCTTTCGTACGCGCTCTGTGGAGACTCGGCTGGCCGTGACGTTTGCCACCGCACCCGATACGAATTCCAAACGCGCGTGCGCGATGTCTACCTTGTCCGAGACGACTGGGATGCCGACGGCTTTCACATCCGTGACTTCCTCGCCGACCAGCGCGAGCAAAATATCCAGGTCGTGAATCATCACGTCGAAAACCACGTCAATATCCAAACTGCGCGGCGTATAAATTCCCAGCCGGTGCACTTCAAAAAATAGCGGCCTGCGCATAATTCCTGTAGCTGCTACGACTGCCGGATTGAAGCGCTCCAAATGTCCGACTTGCAGCACACGCTTCGATTCCGCGGCCGCTGCGATTAGTTCATCCGCTTCGATGATAGATGTTGCCATCGGCTTTTCGACCAGCACGTCAATTCCCTGCCGCAAAATCGCGCAACCAACTTTTGCGTGCTGCGCGGTGGGCACGGCGACGCTCACTGCGTCCACTTTGCCGGGTAGCGATTCGATGTCAGGCAGCACTTGCGTATTAAATTCCGCGGCCACTTGCTTTGCGCGTTCGGCGTTTATGTCCACGACGCCGACCAGCTCCGCGCCCGGCAATTCGCTGTAAACGCGTGCGTGATTGCGCCCGAATTCTCCGGCGCCGACCACCGCTACGCGAATGCGTTTTGCGTCCGTCATTTTTTTTCAATTTCCGCAGACGATTGCGCCGCGCCGCCCGGCTCAAATGCTTGAATCGTGATCCCCGCCGCGTCCGCCGCTGCAATTAATTCTGCGCGATCAAAGAGCAGTGTGCGGTGCGCGTCGATCGCCAGGGCGGTAGCCTTGCAGCGCTTCATCACTTCGACGGTTGGCAGGCCCACAACGGGTACATCGAAGCGCATATCCTGTTTAGGCTTACTCACTTTCACCACCGTCAGCTCGGCGCCGCCGGTGATTCGTGCCGCGCGCTCAATTGTTTCGTCGGTGCCTTCCATCGCTTCGATGGCCACGCACGCGCGATCTCGCACCACTACCGTTTGTCCCAAATCCATCGCCGCGATGTGCCGCGCAACGCCCAATCCATATTCAATGTCTTCTGTTTCGCGCGCGTCGGGCTTGCGTTTCGTCAGGATGCCGACGCCGGGAACAAGTGGTTTGAGAAACGCCGTCGAATCCACGAGTTCAATTCCTTCTTTTTCCAAAACTTTTGCTACCGCGCCGATCAATGAATCCGTATTTTTTCGCGGCAGTGACATCATTAGTTTTGCAAATTGCCAGTCCGGCCGAATACTGAAAATTTTATTGTGCTTCACCTGACCAGCCATCACAGCGCGCGTCACGCCTTCCTGATGCAGCAATTCGATTGTGCGTCCCAACTCGCCGAGGCCGACCCAGTGCAATTTCTTCGCGATGCGTTCCAGTTCCGGTGACGCTTCTTCTTTCAACGCGATCACCGCCATTTCAATGCCCTGGCTGCGCGCGCCTTCCAGCACCAGAAACGGAAATCGTCCGTTGCCCGCAATTAAGCCCCACTGCCCGGAAGAAGTTTTTTCGGTCGAAATGATGGGAGTTTCCTTGCCCATGAAGGCGATCTACTTTGTAAGGCCGCGCTCGGCCGTTTCGATAAATGCGATCAACTCTTTCACGTCTTCGGAATCCGGCATCGTCTCGCGCATTTTCGCAATTGCCTGTGATGTATTTAATTTCGACCGCACGAGGAAGCGATACGCTTTTTCGAGAGTCTTAAGACGTTCCGGCGAAAATCCGTGGCGTTGCAAGCCAACATTGTTAATTCCATAGCAACCAGTGTGACGTGGAGTGACCACTTTGGAAAAAGGTGGCACGTCCTGAGTGATAACAGTGTGCGCGCCAATGTAGGCATAGCGCCCCACGCGGCAAAATTGATGCACGGGACTGAAATTGCCCACCGTCGCATAATCTTCGACGATCACGTGGCCGGCCAGCGTCGCACCGTTCACAAATATTGTGTGATTGCCCACCACTGAATCGTGGCCAACGTGTGTGTACGACATAAAAAGATTGTTGCTGCCAACCTTGGTTACGCCGCCGCCCTTCACCGTGCCGCGGTTGATTGTCGAAAATTCGCGGAATTGATTGGCATCACCCACTTCGAGCGTGACGCGCTCACCTTTGAAACTCAAATCTTGCGGATCTCCCCCCACAACTGCAAAAGAAAACACGCGATTCTCACGGCCCAATCTCGATGGTCCGCGCACGACGGCGTTCTCGTGCAGTATGCATCCATCGCCAAGTTCCACTTCATCGCCCACGATTGCATAGGGACCGACCTTTACTCCCTCACCCAATCGCGCGGACTTGGAGACTATGGCTCTGGGATCAATTTCACTCATTCATTGTTCTCCGGGCGATTCGCTCCGCCGGAATTATTAACCCCGGCGCGAGCAATTTCTCTCGCTTACTTTTTCTCCGCTTCAGCGCGTGCGGCCGCCA
>DASYNR010000017.1:0-7314 GCA_036008485.1 Candidatus Acidiferrales bacterium
GGGTACAGACGCTACGCTTCATAACGGCGCTTGGTACTTCAGTTATCTTGCCGCTACGCGACGCGCGGTGGATGGACCGAAGACGCCCTGCAAAATCCACGAAGGTCAAAATCAGAAGTAATATTTGGGCGACGGAATCCGGGCACAGACGGGACGGTTTCCGAGCAATCCGCGCTTCAACTCATTTGTCCCGAAACATCGAGACGGGATAGTCCTCACGTCTTTATATCCTTTGTTTCTTTACCCTTAGCCATCACCCACCCGCATTTCCCACGACCCCTTTTCAAAAAAAACCCGTACCCCCCACCCCACCCCATTTTGCTATGTATTGCAAATAAAGGACTTACAGCGATCTGTGGGTGATCGTTATGCAAATAAAGGACTTAGCAGAAAATGACTTCGCGGGGGTAACCCTAACGCTGGCCGGGGATATTGCTCTTCGATGGCTTCTCTTCTCCGATCTCCCTCAAATCTTTTCTCCGCGCCTCTGCGAACTCTGCGTCAAGGGCATTTTCTTGTTTTTTTTCCTCCCCCAAAAACTGCACTATAATGCACTTTTTCCCAAAATCCGCCCTGAACATGCATTATAGTGCACTTTTTAACCGTTTTTTATACCACCCGACGCCCTTCCATGAAACCATTCGGCTAGCTCGTCGTCCCAACCGTCGCGCTCTGCTCAGCCTTAAAATGCTCGTCGCCCTGCCAATATCTTTTCAGCGCTTTGTGATGCAGTCCATCGCGCCGAATGAAATATGGAACGTAAAGAAAAAGCAGTCCGCCCATTAACTGGAATACGATTGCCGATTCCAATCCCGTCATCAAGCCGTAGTGATCCGCGATTGTTCCGATTAGCAAAGGCGCCACCGCCATCGCCAATAAATTAATCACCAGCGAATAAAATCCCCACGCCGTTGCGTGACCTTGCGCCGGAATAATGTCGTGAATTGTCGCCGTCACCGGCCCGTGATACCAGGTCAGAAAAAATGTTCCGAGTCCGAATAGAAAAATAAATGCCGGCTTGTTGCTGGCGTGCAGCGCGTAAAAGATGCAAGGCGCGGCCAGCACGAATCCTGCGGGCACCACCGCCGACCGGCCCCACGAACGTTTTCGTGAGAGCCAATCGGAAATAGTCGCACCGGCCAGAATTCCAAAGCCGCCCGCGAGCAGCACCGTCAGTCCAAGCGTCACTCCGGATTCAGTGGACGAAAACCCTTTATATTCCTGCACAAAATCCGGCCCCCAGGCCACATAGGAATATCCGGCGAAGCTGCTGAATGATGCGCTGAGCAGCAACATTAAATAAGCAGGCACGCGAAATAATTCTCGCAGCGGCAATCTTTCGTTCAAAGTGGGAACAGGAGTGTTCGGCAACTTCAGCGCGCTCAGTCCGAGCAACAGTCCCGGCGTTCCGACGATCCAAAACGCCGCGCGCCAGCCGAGCCATTGCGCCACAATTCCGCCCAGCGCGATTCCCACCGCGCCGCCCATGAACATTCCCAAATCAAATGTTCCCTGCACGCGGGCGCGCACCTCTTGAGGAAATGTTGCACTGATTACGGCCGTTCCCGCTGGCGTGTATGCCGCTTCTCCGACGCCAACAAGTCCGCGCGCCACCAGCAGCGAACGAAATGACATGGCCAGCCCGCTGAAAAATGTTGCCGCGCTCCAGAAAATCACGCCGCAACTAATTACCAGCCGGCGCGAAGTTCGGTCCGCCAAAATTCCAAGCGGCAAACTCGCCAGCGAAAGCACCACCGTAAACGCTGTGGCCAGCATTCCAAGCTGCGCGTAGTCCAAACTGAAATCTTTGCGGATGAAAGGGAACAGCGAAAAAATAATCTGCCGGTCCACATAGTTCACAAAATTAATCAGCATCAAAATGATCAGCACAGTCCATTGGCGCCCGCTGTAATCGCGAATTTTCAGCATGATTTCGGGCCTGCGAAGTGTTCGCGTCTGGTCATCGATTCGTCAGTCTTTCTCGCTACTCAACGGGCTCTACCAAATATTGCTCAATCTTTCCGTCTGGCATTTCGTAAATTGTTATGACCACATTCCGTTTCGCAAACGAGACTCGATACGCACGGAAAATCATTCCGCCGCGCAGTTGGTCTCCAGTCTGAACAAATTGCTGGATCGCTCCTAACGCGCCGAGGCTCGAACTGTAATCCGCCAACGCCTGTTCCGTGAAATACGCATTCGCATTAGAAGTGAAAAGCGCCCGGTCAATTTTGCCGTGCTGCAATTCCTCAAATATCTTGCGGTCTCGCGCCAGCTTCGCAGCGTTAGCGTTATTTCCATTGTCCAGAATCAAACTGGCAATCTGACGTACGATCATTCCTGCCGCGCCCGACGCATCCTGATTTGTCAGCACCACAATCGCCGCGTGATCATCAGGGAAAACATAATTTTGCGACGTGAATCCCGATACTTCGCCGCCATGCCGCAGCGCTTTGTGTCCGTCAACATCGCCCGTCGAAAGACCCAGCGCATATCCGGTTGCGCCGCCGTTTTTCAGTTTCACTTCAGTTTCCATTTCTTTGTACGTCTCGTGCTTCAGCAAAGTTTCCTGCAGTATTCCGATGTCCCATTTCGCCAATTCTCCAGCGGGCATCGCAAGTTCTCCCGCTGCGAAAAGCCATCCGGGCCCTTCTTTCGGCGCAACTCTCGGAGGGCCCAGCGCATAGCGCATGTATCCCGTCGCATCTGTTTCTGGAAGTGCTTTCAGATCCACATTTTCGATTCCGCGCATTTTCAATGGCGCGAAAACGTGCTCCTGCAAAAATTGCAGCAGCGGTTCGCCGCTGACTTTTTCAATGATCACTCCGGCGATCACGTAGTTCGTATTGCTGTATTGCCACTTCGTGCCGGGATCAAAATCGAGCGGCTTCCGCGCCCACATTTCCAGAATTTCCGCCGCTGTAATCTGGCGCTTCATGAAGGGAGGAACATAATCCTGCGGCCAATAATCCTGATATCCAGAAGTGTGCGAAAGCAGTTCGCGAATCGTGACCTCATTCGCACGGGTCAACGACGGCAGATATTTCGCAACCTTATCGTCCAGCGAAAGTTTTCCCTGTTCGGCCAGCATCAGCATCGCAGTCGACGTAAATTGTTTGCTGATGGACCCAACGCTGTATGCCATCTCCGGCCGCGCCGGCACCTTTGGATTCAGCCGCGCATTTCCATATGCGTGAATGTAAGCAATCTGTCCGTTTTTCACGATTGCAACAGATGCGCTCGGCACGCCCGTATCCATCAGGACCTGTTGCGCGGCGCGATCTACTTTCGCGGAAATTTCGGCCGAGAGCGCCGCGGCGTTTTGTCCGCGCGCCGGCAAAACACAAACCGCCAATACAATCGCCAGCGCCGCACATGATACTCGCGCGCATTTGCGCAGCATCATCGATGAATTATCCACGAGTCTCTCTCCATATATGGCATACCTGACCGCTCTGGATGGTGAGGAAGGATAGCATTAACGTCAAAATTTTCGTGCTTTCGCAGTCGCAAAAACACGTTTTTTGATGTTTTTAGCGTGGCGCCAAAAACTGCATTATAATGCACTTTTTGCCTTGCAAGCCCATTTCGTATGCATTATAATGCACTTTTTAGGTCAAATAGCCCAACTATGTCAACCAAACAAGCGCCCCTGGCTCTCAAAGACGACGCCCGCAAAGCCCAAAATGCCGACGAAATCTTCCTCTCCGCGGTCGCGAAAAGTCTTCGCGCCGCCAGAGCCCGCCGAGGAATGACTCGCAAACAGCTCGCGCAGGACTCCGGTGTTTCCGAACGCCTTCTGGCCCAGCTGGAAGTGGGCGAAGGAAATATTTCCATCGTCCTTCTGCGCCGAATTACAGATGCGCTGAACTTTTCCCTCATCGATTTATTTATGGACGTGCGCGAACCGCAGCCGGAAAAAAGATTTATCCAGAATTTGCTGGAACGTTTGCCCGATCATCGCTTGCAAGAGGTGGCGCAGCGATTGACGCGCGAATTTGGCGAAGACGTAAAGCTCCGTTGGAACCGGCTCGCGCTAATCGGATTGCGCGGCGCCGGCAAGTCAACTCTCGGCGCGAAAATCGCCAAAGAATTCAAAGCTCCGTTTGTTGAGTTAGACGCTGAAATTGAAAAAGATGCGGGCATCCCGCTGGCGGAAATATTTTCCTTATACGGACAATCCGGCTATCGCCGAATTGAACGCCGAACAATGGAACGCGTGCTGCAACAACACCAGCGCGTGGTTATTTCCGTGGGTGGCGGAGTTGTTTCGGAAAAAGAGAACTACGATTATCTCTTAAAAAATTGCTTCACCATTTGGATCAAAGCGCAGCCCGAGGAACACATGGCCCGCGTGATCGCACAAGGCGATTTCCGCGCGATGGAAAATAACGACGAAGCCATGGAAGATTTACGCCGCATCCTCGAAGCCCGCGAACCTTTTTATCTGCGGGCAGACGGCACCGTAGACACCTCTGGCGAAACCGAAGAAAAAAGTTTTGCTAAGCTGAAGACCGTGATTCGGTCGATTGCCCAGAAAATGAAGGCGAAGTTGGACTCCCAGCCGAAGTTGGAGCCCAAAACGGAATCGCCGTCCAAATCAAAATCGCATTCTAAATCGAAATTAAAATCCAAATCGAAATCGAGATCAAAGTAGTGGAGGCCCGCGTGGACGCAGTAACTGCTCAAGAACCCCAAGCGAAAATGGAGCCGGTCGATTATCAAACCGATCCTTCTCGCTACCGCCACTGGAAATTAGCGAAAGACGGCCACATCGCCACGCTCACCATGGACGTCAGCGAAGAAGCGGGAATTCGTCCCGGTTACAAACTGAAATTGAACTCTTACGATTTGGGAGTTGATATTGAACTTCATGACGCGCTTCAGCGCCTTCGATTTGAACATCCTGAAATTCGCACGGTGGTGATCACCAGTGGCAAGAATAGAATTTTCTGTTCCGGCGCCAACATTTATATGCTCGGACTTTCCAGTCACGCGTGGAAAGTAAACTTCTGCAAATTTACAAATGAAACCCGCAATGGCATTGAGGATTCCAGCGCGCATTCCGGATTAAAATTTCTTGCGGCCCTCAATGGCACCACAGCCGGAGGCGGTTACGAACTTGCGCTGGCGTGCGATGAAATTATGTTGGTCGACGATCGCTCCTCCGCGGTAAGTTTGCCGGAGCTTCCTCTGCTCGGTGTTCTTCCCGGCACTGGCGGCCTTACGCGCGTTACGGACAAGCGGCGTGTTCGCAGAGATCTTGCCGATATGTTCTGCACAAATCCCGATGGTGTTCGCGGCGAACGCGCAAAAGAATGGGGACTCGTTGACGAAGTGGTGAAAACGCAGCAATTCGCCGAAGCAGTCAAGCAGCGCGCGCTGCAGTTGGCAGAAAAGAGCGATCGTCCCGAGCATTCGCGCGGCGTTCCGCTGCGTCCGCTGAAGCGAACCATCGACGACGCCGGCCGTCACTACGAATTTGTCGACGTCCAAATTAATCGCCAGGCGCGCACAGCGACATTCACGGTGAAAGCGCCTGAACAACTCACGGAAAATTCCATCGAATCCGCAATCGCCGCCGGAAGCCAGTGGTGGCCGTTGCAAATGGCGCGCGAACTCGACGACGCAATCCTGAGCATGCGCACCAACGAATTGGAAATTGGATTGTGGATCATGAACGTCACCGGCAAAGCGGAAAATGTGCTCGCGATCGACGAGTGCCTCTTGAAGCATCAGGACAATTGGTTTGTGCGCGAGGTCACCGGAATGATGCGCCGCACATTTGCGCGCCTCGATGTTTCCTCGCGTTCCATCTTTGCGTTTGTCGAGCCAGGTTCGTGCTTCGTCGGATCGCTTTTGGAATTGGCGCTCGCGGCAGACCGCATTTACATGCTCGATTCGCAGGAAGCGGATGCGCCGTCGATCACACTTTCCGGAATGAATTTTCATCCGCTGCCCATGGTGAGTCGTCTCTCCCGCCTCGCCTCGCGTTTTTATAATGACCAGGAAAAAATGGAATCGCTGCGCGGCATGCTCGGTAAAAAATTATCTGCGCACGAAGCTGCGGCCGCCGGACTCGTCACCGCCGCGCTCGACGATCTCGATTGGAAAGATGAAGTTCGTCAGGCAATCGAATCGCGTGTCGCATTTTCGCCCGACGCTTTGACGGGCCTCGAAGCAAATTTGCGTTTCGGTCCAACAGAAACGATGGAGACAAGAATTTTCGGGCGCCTTTCCGCATGGCAAAACTGGATTTTCGTTCGCCCAAACGCGGTCGGCGCAAGCGGCGCGCTGAAGGTTTACGGAAGCGGCGCTCCGGCAAAATTTAATTGGGAAAGAGTTTAAGCAAGCAGAAATTGGGAGACGGCCATGATTGATTACACAGAAAAAATTCCGAACAACGTGGATTTGGGGCGCGATCGCGTTTTGCAACGCGCGCTGGAACACTGGCAGCCCGCTTATTTGAGTTGGTGGAATGATGTTGGCCCGAATGAGAGCCATGGGTACGACGTTTATCTTCGTACCGCAATCAGCGTCGAACCCGACGGGTGGGCGAAATTCGGTTATGTGAAAATGCCGGAATATCGCTGGGGAGTTTTTCTTCAGCCGCAAGCTCCGGACCGTCAGGTGAATTTCGGCGTGAACAAAGGCCAGCCGGCATGGCAGGAAGTTCCCGGCGAACATCGTTCGGTACTGCGCAGAATTATTGTAACGCAAGGCGATACTGAGCCGGCATCCGTCGAGCAGCAACGCATGTTGGGACTTTCCTGTCCTTCGATGTACGACCTGCGAAATATTTTTCAGGTGAACGTGGAAGAAGGCCGCCACCTGTGGGCGATGGTTTATTTGCTGCACCGATATTTTGGCCGCGATGGACGCGAAGAAGCCGAAGCCTTGCTCGCTCGCCGTTCTGGCGACGCCGATAATCCGCGCATTCTCGGCGCATTCAATGAACCCACGCCGGACTGGCTCGCGTTTTTTATGTTCACATTCTTCACCGATCGTGACGGAAAATATCAACTGTGTTGCCTCGCGGAATCTGGATTCGATCCTCTCGCGCGCACTTGCCGCTTCATGCTCACCGAAGAGGCGCATCACATGTTTGTCGGCGAAACCGGCGTTGGCAGAATTGTCCAGCGCACCTGCGACGTGATGAAAGAAAATAAAATCAGCGATCCCGCGGACGTTCGCGCGATGGGCGTGATCGATCTTGAAACAATGCAGCGCTACATCAATTTCCATTTCAGCGTCACCATCGATTTGTATGGCTCTGACGTTTCCTCCAACGCCGCAAATTATTACACCAGCGGC
>DASYNR010000018.1:0-20297 GCA_036008485.1 Candidatus Acidiferrales bacterium
GATCCGGTGAAGGCGAAAAAATACGCGGAATTGGCGACCGCAAATGCGGAGACGTTGGAACAGTTTTTGGGACGGTGAGGGTGGCCGCGAATAGCGGCCGGACGTTATTGTTTTGAGACGTCGACGAAGTAGAGATCAGTTGCCACGTCGAAATCGTCCTTGCTGAGATTTGTTTTTGTAGTTTGCCACTCGGTTGTTGGTGTGATGGATTGCCAGTTGTTTTTATTTCCTACGCGGATGGGCATGGCAAAAGCCGGCTCATCCACTTTCCAACGATAGGTGACGACTCCTTCGGCGGGCTGAAATTTCAGTTCGAGAGTTGGAATTGCAGTGTGGCGCAAATACTGGTCAAACACGGGAGTTAGGTTCATTCCGGTTTGCTGATTAAAATAGGCGACTACATCCTCCGTCATAATATTTTGATATTTGAAGTGCTGATAGAAATCGTGGATGAGCTGGAACCAGCGATCATCATTATTGACGATGCTGCGTAGCGTGTTGATGAAAAGTGCGCCCTTGAAATATTCGTCCTGCGGGGGCGTGCCGTTAATTCCCCGCTGCGTGATGATCGGTTCGCGATTCTGCACTTTCTTTTTGTAGGCGTTGGTATATTTCAGGCCGTCTTCCTTGCCGTACATATACTCCACGTAGAGACATTCCAGATACGTCGCCCATGCTTCGTGAATCCACATGTCGGAACGATCCGCTGCGGTGATGCTATTGCCGAACCATTCGTGCGCGCTTTCATGAATGATGATGAAATCGAAGCGCGGACTGATGCCAACGCCGGTCCAATCACGCTCCAGATAGCCATTCGCGAAATGATTTCCGTAAGTGACGGCGCTTTGATGTTCCATGCCGGAATAAGGAACTTCAATTAACTTGTAGCCGTCCTTGATAAACGGGTATTCCCCGAAATAATGTTGATACGCTTCGAGCATTCCTTTCGCTTGTGCGAATTGCGTTTTCGCCTTCTCCAAATCTTCGGGTAGCGCATAGAAATCCAGCGTAAGATCGCCAAGCTTATCCGCAAAATGTTGATAGTTGCCGATGTTCATAGAAACGTCGTAGCTGTTAATCGGGTAATTCACTTGCCAGTCCCAGCGCGTGTATCCATCGCCCAAATCTGTTTTGCCGATGAATCTTCCATTGGAAACGTCCACAAGGTCGTTGGGAATTGAAACGCTGATTTGCATGTTCTCAACTTCGTCGCGCCACTGATCTTTATTTGGCCACCATACACTCGAGCCGATGTCCTCACACGCCGTATTGATCCACGGATGTCCGGACAAATCTTTTTTGAAGGTGATACCGCCGAAGCGGGCGGTCTCGACAGGATTGCCGGAATAGTAGAAATCGATGGTGTATTCGCGTCCGGTCTTCAAAGTCTCGGGAAAATCGATGAATACCGCGCCGGAATCGCGTTCATATTTTAGGGGCGTTGCTCCGAGCAGAATCTTGTCTACATTCAATGCGGAATGCAGATCGAGCTGGATGCGCGTTCCATCTTTCAACATTTTGAAACGAATGGAATTTTTTCCGCTGAGATATTTCTTCTCGGGATCGACGCGGACGTCGAGGTGGTACCACAACAAATCGTTATTCGCGCGATACGGCCCATATTCGCCGCGGAGAATGTCGGCATGAGTTGGAGTGCGCGGAGTTTGCTGCGCGGATGCAGCACTCGTGACGGCGAATAAAATGAGAAGCAACCCGAGCAGAACCCTCTTGCAGACCCTTTGCGCCATTGCAAACCTCACCTGTGAAGCAGTAATTTATGTGCGGACGGCACAAGGTAGCACGTTGCGGGATTCGGTAGCCAGCAGAACCGCCGCGCGGAAAACTTTTGCTCGGCGTGAATGCGACCTCGCGGCATTCTCCTGCATCCACTATATTGAGACACTTCTGGGAACTAGCGGGAGGCTTACCTTGAAAATATCACTTTCCAGGAAACTTTTAATTGGCGCCGTCACCTGCGCGGTGGCATTGGCCGTGGCGGCCGGTGGACTGCAAGCCGGCCAACCGCAGGACGCGCCTCCTTCGATGCAGGGTCAGCAAGTCCAGCCCGGACAATTGGATCCGCAGGCGGCGCACTTGTCACCACAACAATTACAGCAGTTGGTGGCGCCGATCGCACTGTATCCCGACGCCCTCGTGGCGCAGATTCTTGCCGCCTCCGCATATCCCACGCAGATTGTAGAAGCTGAGCGGTTCATGCAGGCGAATGCAAATCTGAAGGGCGCGGAGCTGGGAAAGCAAGTGGATCAGCAGGATTGGGATCCAAGCGTGAAAGCGCTTACGCAATTCCCTTCCGTGCTTGCTGACATGGACAAAAATCTTTCATGGACTTCGACGCTGGGCGACGCGAACGTCAATCAGCAAAGCGCGGTGATGGACGCAGTGCAGGTCATGCGTCAGAAGGCGGAGCAAACGGGCAATTTGAAAACCGGTCCTCAAGAGACAGTGCAGAATCAGGGATCCAATGTTGTGATTCAGCCCGCCGATCCGCAGGTTGTTTACGTGCCCGAGTACGACCCAAACCTTGTTTACGGATATCCCGTGGGATATTGGCCGGGATTTTATCCGTGGTGGGTGGTCGGTGGTCCTTGGTCGTGGGGATTTGGATTCGGCATCGGCCCGTTCTTCGGATTTGGCTGGGGCTGGGGTGGATGGGGATTTGATTGGGGACACAGAGGTCTATTATTCGGCGGCCATCCGTATGCATTCCGGAGCCACGCGTTCTACGATCGCAACGCATTTGCACACGGCAACTATCGCGGATACGGCCGGCCGGGCGAACGCGGCACGCCGAACCCGCGTGGATTTTCTTCTCCGGAAAATCGTGGACGAAATACGACCAACACACGCGGCGGTTTTGGCGGAGTGCAACACGGCGGTGACGTGCGAGGCCAATCTTCACGCGGCCGCGCCAGCATGGGCGGCGGAGGAATTTCGCGTGGTGGCGGAGGCGGTCACGGTGGCGGTCACGGACGCGGACGTTAATTCAGCTGCCGGCGAAATCGACGGCTCACGAATTAATTCACGAAAACATTCATACGGATTGGCTTAAGCCGGAATGGAGAAATAAACGATGGCGACGCGAATGCGCAATTCCACAGGAAATTATTTTCGAGGTTTTGGCGGCGTAATCGCGTGCGCCGCTGCCACAATTTGTTTCGGCCTTGTTGGAAGCGCGGCATACGGACAAGCCGCCGCACAACAATCGGCGGCGGGCTCGGGATCCACGATGATGCGGAAAACGTCGGCGAAAGCGCCGGTGGCACACCAAACATTTCCCACCGCAATGGCCGCGAGCCAGGCGCTGGTTGCTGCATTGCAAAGTGACGATCAGCAGGCGCTGATGAAAGTGTTGGGCCCGGAAGGGAAAGAGATTATTTCGTCGGGCGATGAAACTGCAGACAAAAATGATCGCGCGGACTTTGTGATGAAATATCAGGAGATGCATCGCCTGGTGACCGAGCCTGACGGCACGACCACGCTTTACATCGGCGCGGAAAACTGGCCTACGCCAATTCCCCTGATGCATGCCGCGGGCGGATGGTATTTCGATACGGCCGCCGGGAAAAAAGAAATTTTGTACCGGCGAATTGGAAGCAACGAACTGAATGCGATTCAAGTGTGCCGCGAACTGGTTGACGCGCAGAAGGAATACAACGCCAAAGCGCACGACGGCGATTCCACAAATCAATACGCGCAGAAATTCTTCAGCGATCCCGATAAACACAATGGACTTTATTGGACGGTCGCGTCCGGCGAAGAGCAAAGTCCGATCGGTCCGCTGGTGGCTTCAGCCGAAGCTGAAGGATATTCGCACGACGCGAATCATCAGGCGCAGCCCTTCATGGGCTATTACTTCCGCGTGCTGAAGGCGCAAGGCGCGAACGCAGCCGGCGGCGCGAAGAGTTATCTTGTGGACGGGAAAATGACGCGCGGATTTGCGTTCGTAGTTTATCCGGCGGAATACAGATCGTCCGGAGTGATGACCTTCATTGTGAATCAAGATGGAATTGTTTATGAAAAAGATCTAGGCCCGAGGACAGCGGAAATCGCGAAGGCGCTGACGGCGTATAACCGCGACGCGACCTGGCGGAAAGCGGACTGAACGATTATTTCTTCTTACTCGGACTTACGACGAAAACCAGTTTGATTCGCAGCGAGCTTCCCTGTGTAAATTGCCATGCCGATCGCGGAGTTCATGCCCGCTTTTTCAAGCGCGGCAACTTCACGCATCGTCGTGATGCCGCCCGCGGCAGTGATGGGAAGTTTGGTGATACGCTGCAATTCGCGAAACCACTTTAGATTTGTTCCCCGCATTGCACCTTCGTTATCAACCAGCGTCGAAAGAAATCCGGAACAGTAAGGCTCCAATTCTGGAATCACTTCCGCCGGACGAAGTTTCAGCCTCTCGCGCCAGCCCCGGACGACAATATTTCCGCGCTCGGTATCCAGCGCGATGACGACGCGATTTTTCCCGACACGCTTTCTTAGCACATGCAGAAATTCGCGATTTACTTTTCCATCTTTGAATGCGGCGCTGCCAACAATGATTTTTTCCGCGCCCCAGGAAAGAATTCTTGCGGCTGGTGCAACGGTGCGAATTCCGCCACCGACACGAACTTTCATTTTCGCGCGAGCGCAAAGCACTTTTATCAAGCGCGAGTTAGAACCTTTGCGCATGGCGGCGTCCAGATCAATGATGTGAAGAATCGGATAGCCGCTGAAGCGGTCGAGCAGGCCGAGGACGTCATCTATGGCGAGAGCCCGCTTCCGCCCGTGAATTAACTGAACAGCTTTTCCATTTTGCAAATCGATGCACGGAATAATCATCGGCTCACCGGCTCATGCGGATGGGAACTCCGCGTTCGGCAAGGAATTTTTTTAGCGACAGGATCGAATGTGTTTCCTCGTGGAAAATCGACGCTGCGAGTGCGGCGTCAGCTGCGCCCGCGGTGAAAACTTCGCGGAAATTTTCAAACGAGCTAGCTCCGCCCGACGCAATTACCGGAACGGAAACCGACGCGGCGATTTTCGCGGTAAGTTCGCAATCAAAGCCGCTGCGCGTGCCATCCTTGTCGATGGACGTGACGAGAATTTCTCCGGCGCCGCGCGAAACGGCTTCGGCGGCCCATTCGGCGGCATCGCGGCCGGTCGATTGCCGTCCGCCGTGCGTGAAAGCTTGCCAGGAATCTCCTTTGCGCTTCACGTCGAGCGAAAGTACCACAGCTTGCGCGCCGAATTGCTGGGACAATTCAGAAATCAATTGCGGACGTTCCAGCGCGGCGGTGTTCACGGTAACTTTGTCGGCTCCGGAGCGAAGAACAGCCCGGCCATTTGCCAACGTTCTAATTCCGCCGCCAGCCGTGAGAGGAATATTCAGCTGCGCGGCGACGCGACGAATTGTTTCCAGGAAAGTTGCGCGGCCCTGAACGGTGGCGCTGATATCGAGCACAACAATTTCGTCGGCGCCTTCGCGATTGTAACGCGCCGCAAGATCGGCGGGATCGCCCATGTCGCGAAGTCCGGCAAATTCAATGCCCTTCACCACGCGGCCGGCATCCACGTCGAGGCATGGAATGATTCTGCGCGCGAGGGTCATGCGATGGACTCCAGAAAATTGCGCAACACTTGCGCGCCGGTTTCGCCGGATTTTTCCGGATGGAATTGGACGGCACGGAGATTTTTACTTTCGATTACCGCGGCGAATGGAAATCCGTGATCGCACGCAGCTACCGTCGCGTCGGCAGTAGCGGGCGCAGCATACGAATGCGCGAAATAAAAATAAGCGTCAGCAGGAATGCCCTTTAATAGCGAACTTTCGCGCGTGGCGCGCACTTGATTCCATCCGATGTGCGGCGATTTCACGTTGGTGGGAAGCGCGTGAATTTCCTGCGGAAAAAATTCCAGGCCGGATTCGCCGGGCGCTTCTTCACTGCGGGCGAACATGGCCTGAAGTCCGAGACAAATCCCCAAAATCGGAATGCCCGATTCATTCGCGGCGCGCAGAGAGTCAGTGAGATTTCTTTCGCGCAAACCTGCGACGAAAGCTGCGAAGTGGCCAACACCGGGAAGGATGATTGCCTCCGCTGTGGCAATATGATTCGGTTCCGTGGCGCGTTTCGTTTCAACGCCGAGCGCGCGCAGGGCGCGTTCCACAGACGGAAGATTTCCGGCGCCATAATCAACGATAAACACTTTCACAGTAGGCCTTTCGTGGAAGGCAGCACGCGGCGGAGTTGCTTATCCTTAGTTACCGCGAAGCGTAACGCCTTTGCGAACGCTTTGAAAATAGATTCGACCTGATGATGCGACGAACGTCCGTAGACGAGGCGCAGATGGACGTTGGCCGCGGCAGCGTGAGCAAACGCGCGGAAGAAATCCTCCATCAATTCGGTTTGGAAATCACCGACGCGTTCGGCCGAAATTTTGAATTTGCAAACGCAGAACGCGCGACCGGAAAAATCGAGCGCGGCGGCGGCAAGGCAATCGTCCATGGGCATCAGGAAATATCCAGCGCGCAGAATTCCACGCCTGGAACCAAGCGCAGTTCTTACCGCTTCGCCGAGCGCGATGCCAACATCTTCAACGGTGTGATGCTGGTCAACGTCAAGATCGCCGCGCGCCGTAAGTTGCAAGTCGAGTCCGCCGTGGCGCGCGATTTGTTCCAGCATGTGATCGAAGAAGCGAACACCGGTTGAGATTTCAGATTTGCCGCGGCCATCGAGATTTAATTTCACGCGGATATCGGTTTCTTTTGTCGCGCGATGCAGTGATGCTTTCCTCATAGGAGTTCCTTCAATTCTTTGAGAAGGCGTTTTGTTTGGTCCGGAGTTCCTAGCGTGACGCGAACATAACCTTCGCCCCCAAAATCACTCGACCGATCGCGTACGAGAATTCCCTTTCGATTTAGTGCGGCAACAATTTGTTTTGCGCGTGGTCCGAACTTTGCGAGAACGAAGTTTCCCGCGCTTGGAAAGTATTGGACGCCTAGACTCGTGAGTCCGTGCTGCAAGTCTTTATGGCTGCCGCGAACTTCGCGGACTGTTCGCGCGATGAATTTTCGGTCGTTCATGGCCGCTTCGGCGGCGACGAGGGCAGCGGCGTTCACCGGATATGGCGATTGCGCCATGCGCATCGCGGCGGCCAATTTCTGATTAGCGAAAATGCAGCCGAGGCGCAGACCGGCGAGTCCGGCGGTTTTTGAAAATGTGCGAGTGACGATCAGGTTCTTGTGGCGAGCGATCCACGAGACAGCGGTGATGCCGGAAAACTCGAAGTAGGCTTCGTCGATTACAACGACGGTGCGTGTTGCATCCGCCGCCTTTAGGACGCGACGCAGATCTGACGCGGACAGCACATTTCCGGTCGGGCTATTTGGATTGGGAAGAAAAAACACGCGCGGTTTTTTCTTCAATGCGGCGAGAACTTCTTCCCACGGGAAAAACATCGCTACGTCATATCGCGCGCTGACGACTTGCGCTCCAGCCAGTTCGGAATAAAAACGATACATCGCATAGGTCGGCTCGACGAGCAGCACTCGATCGCGCGGCTCAATAAATGTATTCACGACAAGACTGAGCGCCTCGTCGGTTCCGTTGGTCAAAAGTATTTCGGATGAGCTGACACCGAAATGTTTTGCGGCCTTGCGGCGAACCGTTTCCTGTTCGGGATACGCAGAGATTGATGCGGAACTGAGTGTTGCCAGCGCACGGCGCACGGCGGGCGAGCAGCCGATTGGGTTCTCGTTAAAGTCGAGCCGCAACTTCGTCGTCCGCCCTTCGAGCGGTGGATTATACGCGCGCATTTTTTCGACGGCACGTCGAACCCGAGGCATCGCGCTCATTTGCGGACCTCGACGGAGCGTCCATGTGCGATCAACGATTCCGCGCGTGAAAATTCTGCGACAACCGGCGCGAGCAGTTTCACTCCGGCGCGCGAAACTCTTTGGACACTGATGCATTTCACAAAATCGGCGACGCTCAGTCCGCCACGTGCGCTCGCAGCTCCCCCGGTCGGCAGAACGTGATTCGTTCCTGTGGCGTAATCTCCGAACGACTGCGCGCTCCAATCGCCCAGGAAAATACTTCCGGCCGACTCGATTTTCGCGAGCACACTTTCTGCGCCACCCGACAGACTCAAATGCTCCGGAGCAAAGGCATTAATAAATTGCACGGCGGATTTTGTATTTCGCGTCACGAGAACAGCTCCATTCCCGGCAAGCGAACGATGCGCGAGATTCGCCCGCGGAAGCGCAGCAAGTTGGCGATCAATTTCCGCTGCAACGGCGCGTGCCATCTTCGCGGAAGTGGTTACGAAAATTGAAATCGCGTCAGGATCATGTTCCGCTTGCGCGATTAAATCGGCGGCAATAAATTTCGCGTTGCCTCGCTCAGCGAATATAAGCGCCTCAGTCGGCCCAGCCAGCATGTCAATCGCGCAATCGCCGCCGACAATTTGTTTTGCGGCGGTGACGAATCGATTCCCCGGTCCGAATATTTTGTTCACGCGCGGAATCGAACGCGTTCCATAGGCTAGCGCAGCAATGGCCTGCGCTCCGCCAATTTTTGCGACCCGCCGCACTCCAAGTTTTTCCGCAGCGGCCAGCAACGCGGCACCCGGTTGCGGGCTGGCGATGATAATTTCGGGCACGCCTGCTTCCTGGGCTGGAATCACCGTCATTAATAACGTGGAGACCAGCGAAAATCTTCCGCCCGGCAGATAGCAACCAACCGATTCAATCGGCCGAACGATCTGCTCTGCGCGAACACCCGGCTCGACGTCTAGCGACCACTCTTTCGGCTTCTGCCGACGCGCGACGGCGCGAATATTGCGCGCGGAGTGATCAATCGCAGCAAGAAATTCGCGCGAAACCTTTTTGCGAACATCCGCAAATTCCCCGCGCGACACCCAAACCGTCCGCGAATTCAGCGCAAGCCCATCGAAGCGCTTCGTCCAGGAGAAAAGCGCAGCATCTCCGCGGCGTCGCACATCCCGAACAATCCGCTCCGCAACTCGCTCCGCATCGCGGCTGCGGACGCGGCGGGCGGCGAGTAATTTTTTCTCAACGGCCGCAGTAAGCCGAAGAACGCGCATCAGTACACAACCTTGTTCAGCGGATATTCCACAATTCCTTCAGCTCCAGCAGCCTTCAGCTTGGGAATTAATTGGCGCACGGTCGTTTCTTCCACAATGGTGTTGATCGCGCACCACTGCGAATCGCTCAACTGCGCAATGGTCGGATTCCTGAGCGACGGCAGTGCCGCCAAAACTTTTTCCAGATCATCGCGGCGCACATTCAGCATCAGTCCGACGCGGCTATATGCATTGATCGCGCCCTGAAGCAACATCGCCATGTGCTGAATCTTTTCGCATTTCCAACTTTCTTTGGATGCGCCGCGATTGGCGATCAGCCAGGTGGCCGATTCAAGCAGCGTGTCCACCACGCGCAAATGATTCGCTCGCAACGAAGAACCAGTTTCCGTAACCTCCACAATCGCATCGGCCAATTGCGGAACTTTCACTTCCGTCGCGCCCCAGGAAAATTCCACGCGCGCCTTTACATTATTCTTCGCCAGATATTTCTCCGTCATTTTCACCGCTTCCGTCGCAATCACTTTGCCTTCCAAATCGCGCACGGATTTCACCGGAGAATCTTCCGCAACTGCCAATACCCAGCGCACGCGTCCAAGCCCAGTCTTCGAGTAAACCAGTTCAGCAATTTCTTCCACGTCCGCGCCACTCTCCATAATCCAATCCTTCCCGGTGAGTCCGGCGTCAAGCGCGCCGCTTTCAACGTAGCGCGCCATTTCCTGCGCGCGCACCATCATGCATTCGATTTCAGGATCATCAATCGCCGGATAATAACTCCGCGAATTAATCGAGATTCGCCATCCAGCCTTGGCGAAAAGTTCTACGGTGGAATTCTGCAAACTCCCCTTGGGAATACCAAGTTTCAGGCGGCTCATTTCTTCTCTCCCATCGACGTCCCGTAAAGTTTCTCCGGCGAAATAATTCTTTCCGCGATAACCGATATTTCGCCATCGCGCGCAATTCGTCGAAAGAAGCAGCTCCGATATCCTTCGTGACAAACGGCGCCGCCATCCAATTCCGCTCGGACAAGCAGCGCATCGCCGTCGCAATCCACCCGCAAATCGCGCAGCAATAATTTCTGTCCGCTGCTTTCGCCTTTCATCCAAAGTTTTTTGCGCGAGCGGCTGTAGAAAGTTACAAAGCCAGTCTCCTGCGTCTTCGCCAGCGCCTCGCGATTCATGAAGCCGAGCATCAGGACGTCGCCGTTCAGGTGATCCTGAACAATCGCGGGAATCAATCCATTTTCTTTCTCAAAATCGAGTTCCAAATTTTCACCCACACTTTTCTCCCTAAAAACAAAAAACCCGCTTGCGCGTTTTGCGCCAGCGGGTCGATAAGTGCAGCTAATTATTTCGGGCTAGCCACACCGCCGCAGGCACGTTTTCACGTGATGATGATGGCGATGGTGCTTGCGCGTCGGTGTCATTACGCCTTCAAAGTTATGATATGCAGCGAAAAGTGTCAAGCGGGGCATAGACCTGACAACTTTCATGCCCCGCCCCTCGGAGTCCCCCGAGATCGTCGTTAGTGAATATTTTCCTGCAGCGTCCAGTTCCCCGTCCCATTTCCGTTCGGATTGTCGTTCACATTATTGGTCTGAATCCGCTTGCCTTGTTCGTTCACCCACGTGTAACTGTACGCGCTGGAATCTTTCGTAATCTTTCCAGTATTCGGATCAAGCCGCTTCTGCTGGTCGAGCGAATAGTCCGCCCAATCACCGGCCGCCTGATGATTCGCATTCGCGCTTGCCGTCGCTTGCTTCATGGACATGTCCGTGCCGCGCTTAAGCACCGCGTCGAAATCATCATGCTGTTTCTGGCGCATGTCCTGCGCCTGTTGAAACGAATTCGCTTGCGCAGCCAGTTGTGCATTTGCACTATTCATTTGCGCTTGCAGGATTTTTCCATTCGCGGCGTACATATCTTTGATTTTTTGGATCATTACCGCGCCCCATCTTTGAACCCATTGCTGATTCATTTGGAACGAATGATCGATGGGAGTGAATGTTGCGGCGTTCCATTTGCCGCTCGGCGCCCACTCGCGCGAAACCGTCGCCGTGCAATAATGTTTACCGTCGAATGTTCCGCCATGCAAATTGTAGCATCCGGTCACGGCCTTCACCTGCTCCTCAATTAGAATACTGTTGATGTGATAACGAACAGTGGCAATGGCGATGTCAATTGTGCTCGTCATGGCGGCGGTATTTTGAGCGGCGGTGTTTTTTTTGCTGTTCGCAAGCCACGGCACAGGCTCCCACTTCACAAACTCGACCTGCAGAACACCGAACATGTATTTCAAAACGTCGGTGGCCGGCATGTCCGACTTGTAGTCCATGCAACCCTGAACTGCGGCGTTCTGCGCTGGAGTCTTCGGTTTGTCCCAATAGGCCCAGGCGAGCACCGGTAGCGCTTTGAATCCGGTCAGTCCATCCGGACTGGACATTCGCCAAATCGGAAATGGAAGCGGCACGCACGGAGTTCCTTGTCCCACAGCTCCATCAAATACCCAGTCTGACGGAATCGTCAGCGTGTACGCCGTCATCTTCAAAATTGGATCCGTAATCGTGACGGCCTTCGTGCCCGTCGCCGGAGCCGCACCGGAACTCGAACTGGCACCAGAAGACGCCGCAGGCGACGTATCGCCAAGCGCATCAAGCGGCGGCGCTTTCGATCCGCAGGCCGTTCCCACGCTTGCCGCAACAATCGCCACCGCAATCAAGCTCGTCAACAATTTCGACTTCAAAACCAATTTCAATTTCATCCCCAAATTAAACTCCATAGTGTCCTTCCATTTTTCAAAAAATTTCCTACTTCCCCGCCAGCGTTGCAGGATCCCACAGCGTCGCGTTATTCACGACCGTCGCCACGAAGTCATCCACAATCGACTTCATCGCCGCCGCGTTCAAATCGTGATTCGGCACCGGATATGTCATCACCAGGCTGCCATTCCAAATCTCGAAAAACATCGGCCCGATGTCCCGGTTTTTCTTCAGCACATTCAGCAGCGCCGACGACGAAACTTTCCCAGCATCCGGCACCGGCGTCAGACTGTTCGTCATCCAGATCACCTGCCCGTTCGGCGAAATGCTCAGGATCACATTAATTTTCCACTTCCCGCTCGGCACCGTGATGCTGTAGCTGGTCTGCCCGTTGTTCGTCGTCGTGTTCTTGCCATAAGGCGTCAACGCGTCGCCCAATTGCGCAACACTCAGCGCGCCACGCTCAGCGCCACTGGGCGCGGCCGCCTTTGTCTGACCAGCCCCCGGCTTCGTCTGCGACGCAGCACTCGTCCCAAACCCCACCGCCACCCCGCCAATGACGATCGCCACCGCTGCCACAGTGCCCACAAATTTGAATTTCATGGTTGTATTCCCCTTATGCGAACTTGACGCGAAGCCAGATTCGCGCAATCGCCGCGACAACTCCCACTCAAGCGGCGCAACACTAGCAGAATCACGAACCGGCTCAAACAGACAAGTAGGGGCACTTCGGGACAAATTGTGTCGGCAGGCCAGAATCGAGGCCCTGCCGCCGGAAATCACGCCCTGACGTCGCCTTCGTTTCCGCGGCACGCCGCTTCGGAGCTAAGATGAACTGCCGTCCGAAACAGTCTTCCAAGGAATCGCGTGATCGCTCCAACATCCGACACAATCGAAAATCCGGTCACGCACGACCGCATCACTTTTCGCGTGACGGCCCAGAACTCGAACGCCGCGCGATTAGAGTTCGACGATTTTCTACTCGCAGGATACATCAGCCCTCCCGAACACGTTCATCCACTCCAACAGGAGCGCTTCGAGGTGATATCAGGTTCGCTCGCCGTGCAAATCGCGGGCCGCGAACAGATTTTGCGCGTCGGCGAAATCGTCATCGTGCCGCCCGGCGCGCCTCACACAATACGAAATGCCGGCGCAGATGAAGCTCAGGTGCGAGTTGAATTTGCTCCTGCGCTTCAAACCGAGGCTTTTTTGCGAAGCATGTTCGCTCTGGCGCGCGATGGCAAAACCGATTCGCAAGGACGCCCCTCGCTTTTGCAATTCGCCGCGGGCGCTTCGCAGTTTGGAATGTACGTGACGAACCCACCGGTAATATTGCAGAAAATTCTCTTTGCGGTTCTTGGTCCACTGGCGCGAGCGCTTGGATGCCGCGCATTTTATGGAACGTAGGACGCGCAAATAAATCGCAATTACTTCTGCACCTTAAATAACGTCGGCAGCACTGTCGCCAGCGCCTCCGGATTGTAGTAGTCGTACAGAATTGACGCCGGCGTTTGCGCCATCAGCCCGTACCGCTCCGTAAACGTGAACGTGAATTTTGTTCCGCCGGCGTGGGGCCACAAATAAACGATCAGCCTGTCGGGCAGCACGTCATACTGATTAATTTCCCAGCCGGAATCCCGCATCGCCCGGTCTAGCGAATCGCGATCCACTTCCGCTCCCGGCGGCAAGCCAATTTCAGCCAGCATCATTCCATATCCGCGGAATCCGATTCGTTCCGCATTCACCGAGCATTCAATTTTCTCGCCAACTTTCGCGGTTGGCTTGTCGAAGTGCACCGCCAACCGCAGCGCATCAGAAACTTTTTCCGCGTGCTCGTAAGCTTCGCCACTCGCGCTGGTGTTTGCCCACGGAATGTAATATGTCGAGATAGCCTGCACCGACGCCGGCGTCGCACCCGTCCCGCGCCGAATTTCAACATGATGATTCCCCGGTGAAATAAATTTGGAAATGTCCACGGTCACCGGCGCAACAAGTTCGTTTGACGAACGCAACTCAACGGTTTGCACCACGCGCCCATCGACGAAAATTTCCGCCTTCCCAGATTGCGCCGAATAAAGCGTCGCGCCATTTCCCAACGTAAGCACCCGAAGCGCGTCCAAAACATTAATCGTCGCCTGCGACGAATACCAAATCCCGTAGCGATCCTGATTCTTCAGCAGAAATAAAACTCCGCGCGAAAGCAATTCGCGATCAACTTCCGAATTCCCGCCGCCCTTCTTCAGCGCCTGCAGCACCAGCGCCGTCGTTTCAATGCGCCCCGCCAATCCCCATCCGAAAAATGGCGTGTTCATTTCCAGCGCCCAGTAACTCGCATCTGCTTCGTGACGTTCTAATTTCCGCAGCCGCTCCAGGCTCGCCGCCAGCCGCGAATCCACAGCTCCGTTGGGAAGCTTCGGAAGCGCAAGCGCGTATGACGCGACCAGATACGGCTCATCCGTCTCGGCAACTTTCGCTTCCAAATATTCCAGCGAATGCTTCAGCGTGTCAGAAATTTCTTTTTCCAGTCCCGCATCCGCCGTGGATAGCGATCCGCGGAAATCCAAATTTGCGATCACGCGCGCGATATACGCCGTCACAATTAGCGTTTGGCGCGAATCCTCTTCGTGTCTCCAATCCCGCCCAATCCACCTTCCATCTGTTTCGGCCTTGTGCAGAATCCAGCGGACTTGCTCGCCCACAATGGAATCATCAATTTCAATAAATTCCGACGCGTCCTGCAAAAATCGCAGTGCGTACGCAGTCAGCGCCAGATCGGAATCGCCGCGCCCCCAGTAAGAAAATCCGCCGCCCCGCGCGCGATAAGAAAGTAGCCGCTCGTATCCCTGTTGAACGTACCGTCGCGCCTTCGGAGCCAGCGGCGAACTTTCCATTCCCGCGCTCTTCATATATTTCAAAAGCAAAATGCTCGGATACGTCGACGAAATCGTCTGCTCCGCACAACCGTAAGGCCGCTCCAAAACTGCTTCAATGCTTTCCAAAATGTGCGCATTCAGGTTCGGATAAATTTTCAATTCGGCTTCCAAAGATCCGGCTATCGCTTGCGTCGGGATCTGCAGATCAAGCGCCGCCGTATCATCGAACACAAAACTCTTCGTCTCAGTTTTTTCTTCGCCGTTCGGACGAACCGTCACAGTCCGCTCGATAGCATCTCCCGGCCCAGCGCCTACGCCTGTTGCCGTAATCCTTTGCTTCCCGTTTTTCACCGATCCAGCCGCCCGGAACTTGAAAATGTCGGTAGCCGAATCGCTCGCAGCCACATCCGTTTTCGCCGATACCGGCCCCAGCGGAATAAACCAGCTCTCCGGCTTCATCACTACATTCATATGTAGACCGTGATTCAAATAATTTCGCAGCACCACCGGCAAATCAATTTCGTCACCCTCGGTAAGAAATTTCGGCGGATCGTGCTCCACAAAAAATCGCTGAAACGCGCGAATATCTTTTTCCGCCGAAGCGATTTCGCCCTTCTCAGTCGACGCAACCGCCGAAAGTTTCCAGGTCGTAATGTTATCCGCCAGCGGAATGCTCAAATGCGCGCGCCCCGCCGCATCCGTAATTATTTCCGGCTGCCAGAAAAGTGTTTCCGGGAAATATTGCCGCAGCCGCGGAGTCGAAATCAGCGGTGCCGCAGCGGCCTGCCCAGATTTTGGCGTCCCGGGAACTTCCTTGACGCTCATCACGGAAGTGTTCTGCGTTTCTATTGCCTGTTGCCCGACCTCTACTTCCACCGCCATCATTACAGTCCCGACTTCCAGTTTCACGTCGACGGTCGTCGTGTTCGCCGAAAATACTCCGATGTTCGTGGTAATCGACGATTTAAAATTTGTCGCCGAAACAGAAAGCACATATCGGCCCGGCGAAATGTTGCGAAACAAATACACGCCGGAATCGTCCGAGACTCCCATGAACACTTCATCAGTCACAGAATTCTTGACTGTAACCTGCGCTCCCGCAATTGCTTTGCCCTCGGGATCGTAGACAGTCCCAGCGATTGCGCCCTTCCCCGCCGCCAGCACGGTCTGGTTCGATAGCGAAACCGGCGCGCGATCGCCGCTGCTTTGTTTCACGATCGTGTGCGAGAAACTTGCCGCTTCAAAATCGCGCGCATATTGTTCCTTGCTTCCGGCGCCTTCGCTGCGAATGTGGATGCGTTCCACCATTCGCGTGACCGGCACTGGCGTGGTGTGAGTCCTGTTAATTCCAAAACCATCCGGAATCGTTTGAATCGTGACGTCGTCCGCGTAGGTCGCCATCTGACTGAACAGTGCCACGTACGCGTGGCCCCATGGATCCTTTAACGAGTCCCAATCGATATCGTATTTCTGAAGAACGCTCCTGAGCTGATCGGTATTGTCCGGATACTCGAAAGTTTTATTGAAATTATCAAAGAGCGCGTGATCTATTTTCAGCCGCGTCTCCTCGAAATAGTTAATCTGAACTGTGGCCACCTCGAAATCGTCCGAAGGATATTGCCCTTCTGGCGTGAAAATACCGTCAGGCCCGGCGCTTGTGACGGTAACCACATAATTGTTTTGCATCGCGGAGAAGGACGCCTTGTACGCGTGTCCCCACGGATCCTTCCATGAGTCAAATTGAAAGCCGTGCGCGGCGAGCTCGTCGTTCAGCGTCGCGGCATCGCGAATGTATCCACCGGTGCGCTCGTGAAATTCGTGTACCGCCTGCGAAATCGCATCCCGGTGGGGCTTGAAATACTCCCACTCCATTTTCAGGACCTGATAGTCGTCGTGAGTTCCAACTTTCTTATCTGGCCCCGTCGTCCAAATTTCCAGCGTCTCCAAATTGCGCTCCACGCCAAATTTTGCGTAGTACGGCATGTTCCACGGATCACGTAGCGCGCTGAAATCAATTTCTTCGCTGGATAAAATGCCTTTCAACGACTCTTTCGATTTCGGATACGCCCCTTTGTACGCGCTAGAGTTCTCCGCGGGATAGTTGTGCGCGTAATAGCGCGTGAGCGCCGCTCGGATCAAATTCATCTGCGGGTCTATTTCCCTGCTGAAAAGTTCGGAAACACTTCCGCTTGGCGAATCGATGTCAAAGAATTTCGGCTGCTCCTCAAAATCAGAATGCATCAGAATCTCAGCCACTAGTTCCAGCCCATCCGGCAAAGGCTTTGAAAGGTCAAGCTTTTCCAGGTCTGCAATGCGAACGCCCTGCAATTCATCGTCCGCACGCAGCCCGCGATATCCGTAGAAGCCCGAATTTCCACGAAGGTCCCGATCGGTTCGCTCGCGTTCTTCCACGGCCCGATCCACAACCACCACTCCGACGGCGGCGCGCAACTGTTGCCCTTCCGGTCCTGATATACGCAAATCCGCCGGCACATTTTCTCCGGGAAGATAAGTGGACTTCGCAAGGCGCACGTCGAAATTCAATTCGTTGTTCTTCGGAAACAATACATTCCGAAACGAAACAAACTCCGCTTCGCCCGGTTCACTTTCAGCGTGCACACCAACGGCATAGGCGACGATCGTCACGCGATTCTGAAATTTATCGTTTGGCAGAAAAACAGTACTGGCGTGCCCGCCACGCAACCGCACAATTTGCGTTGCGATAACTTTCTCATCGCGCACGGCTTCAACAATCAGCGGCGTGTCCGGCAAAGTTGATTTCAAATTGACATCAATTGCTTCGCCCTGCTGGTAGATAATTTTGTCTGTGCTCACTTGGACGCCGCGTACAGTTTCGCGCCTCCATATATTTTCCCTCTGGCTCCCTGTCAAACCTTTATCGTCTTTCGCTTCAACAATAAGTGTGAAATCGCCCGGCTCTTTAATGTCCGGTGTTTTCAATCCCGTTACTTTCGCCACGCCATAAGAATTCGTACGCACTTTCGTCAACAGTTTTTCTTCACCGGCAGGCGAAGAACTTGCTCCTCCTGACGGCGCATTCGCAATCCACTTAATTTGAACCTCGCACGCAACAGGAGTCCCGTCCGCGTAGTCCGTGGAAATATAAAACTCATGGGGATAGTCGAGTAGCCCGCTCTGGATCAGATAGACGTGGATTGGCTCCAGGGTGACGCGCAAATCAAATCGCCGCTCTTCCACTCGGTTGGTGACGGCATCCGTAAAGTAAGCCGTATAGGTTGTATTCTCGAAGCGCCTCCAAGTGCTGCCATCAATATCGTCGTGCGCTTTCGTCAAATCCACTTGAGCCACAAACTTTCCCTGCGCATCGGCTTCGCCTTCGTAGACCTCCGCCTCTTCAACTTTCCATTTCTGCTCGCGAAAATCCCATTCGCGGTCGGTTTCACGCACCACGCGCACGTGTCCGCGGCGCACCGGTTCGCCGTAAAGATAATTCGCGCGCACTTCAACAGACGCGTTCTGTCCGGGAAGGTAATATGTGTGGTCCGGTTTAACCGCAACGGAAAAAGTGGGCAGCTCGTATCGGCTGATTTTTACATTTGCCTCGTAGGTTGCGTCCAAACTGGTGTCATCAAACTCCGCTTCGATTTTATATTCTCCCAGCCGAAGATTTTCCGGAATCTGCCAATCTGCCGACGCAATTCCATATCGCGAAGTTGTTTGCGCCGAGCGAAAGACCAGTGTGCCCTCGGGATCTTTTATATCGACCGTGAGCGGCTGGTCCGCGAAAGCTTTCTTTTCCGAATCGAATGCCAGCAGACGCACATGCAGCGTTTGGCCCGGCTGGTAAAGCGGTTTGTCCGTGCTCAGCGTTGCGGATATTTCTTCTGGGACGCTAATTGTCGAATTGGCCGTCGCCGTGAACCCATCACGCGAACCGCTGACGGTAACGTCTATGTCGCTATCATCCAGGTCAAGACTTGCGGGCAACGAAAATTCCAGCGTCGCATAACCGTGGCCGTCCGTAACAGCTTTGCCCGTGAGAATTGGTTTGTCTTCGTTAAGGTCCAGAGAACCCTGCACCGCAACTCCCTGCACCGGCGCGGAAGTTGCCGGTTGAATGGCCCTCACATGTAAAGCGTAGTGATTTCCCGCCTTCACGAACTTTGCCGTGGCCGCATGCAGTTCAAACAATTGCGGCGCAATCTCGCCAATCGAAACAATTCCTTCTACAGCAGGTAAGGCGGAGCCGTCAGAAGAATTCGCTGCCACGAAATAGTGCAGCCGGTACAGGAACAAATGCCCCTTCGCTTGATCTTTTTCCGACGCGGAAATCGCCGGAAGTACGATTTCTGTTTTCGTCACACCGGCCGAAACATTTATGGATTGAAGTGCTTGCACGCGTACCACTCCGGCAGGATCAAGTATCTGGATTGACGCGTGCGCCGAAACACTTTTCCGTGAGGAATTTTCCAGACGAAGATCAACCGTGGTGGCGTCCGCTTGAAACTGCACGCGCATCGCCGATTCCGGCACGCGCAAAGTTTCCTGCGCTCTGCAAACCGGCGCGCAACAGACACCAATACAAATCAAAAATAGAAATAGGCAACCTTTGTAGCGCATCGAACCCACCCCCGGGTTACGGATGCGATAAATACCACTCGCTGCATACTTGGTTGCGAGGTTTTCTAAAATGGTTGGCCGCGAAAAAATATTTTCACAATCGGGCGGCAACGTACCTGTAGCCATGTTCTTGATTGGACTTTGCAGTTGGGTGCCGCACCCTTTGGTTTCTAAGGGTGCGGTTCTTGACTTGGCCTTCGCTTCCCCACCATATTTGACTCCGACTTCAATCCCAATTTGTCTTCAATAACCCGTCGTCGCGTCGCGTGCCGGCAAATCCAAACGAGATTATTTCGCATGTAAAAAACGAACAACTGCACCCTTACAAATCAAAGGGTGCGGCACCCACAACCACTCCAAGTCACTACTCGATGATCTACACCAGTGGTATCATGTGTCGGTTCACGGCATCACAGAAAAGAAAAAAAGGAATAGAGAACCAAAGGTGTGCCACCCGCCGAGGATACTCTACGTATGGAACGACCCAAACTTCTAGGGCCCTACAACCCGGGGTCTAGTGGCCCGCTCGGGCCGGGCGGCGGCTATGACTCGATTCATCCAGACGAAATCAAACCGAAGAAGATAAAACAATGAAACGAATTCTAGTGACGACGCTCTGTTTGAGCTTAGGCGCGGCGATGCTCTGCCTGGTAGCGCAAGCTAATAACGCGAACATCGTAATCAAGCGTAAGGCCCCGGACTTGTCCGGAGAAATACGAATGGAATGGGGTAAACCGGTGTCCGGAGCTACGGTTCAGTTGTGCGAAAAGGGATGGAAAAACTGTACCGTTTCGATATCAACCGACGCCGACGGAAAATTTAAGTTTGCTACGATAAAACCGAAGCGTGTCAACTATCTCCTGATCAGCTCCTTCGGCCTAAATTCTGTGGAGGCAGAATTAAAAATCGACAAGAAAGCAAAGCCCCTCGTTATTGAAATGCGTCTGGAATGAGGG
>DASYNR010000019.1:0-3958 GCA_036008485.1 Candidatus Acidiferrales bacterium
CGAGCGGTCGGCACGAATCTACGCTGTGAACGAACTGCCGCAGCCGCAGCTTCGTGTGGACTGCGGATTCTCGAACACAAATCCCTGACGAATTAGCGTCTCTTGATAATCCAGAGTTGTATTTGCGAGGAAAAGAAAACTTTTCGGGTCCACAAACACGCGCGCGCCATTTTCTTCAAACACTTTGTCGCGATCTCGCGCCTGCGTATCCAGCTTCATCGCGTACGTCAGCCCCGAACAGCCGCCGCCCTGCACGCCCACGCGAAGGCCGCCGGTCGTTTCCGGCACGCCTTCTTTGCTCAGCAACTGACGGATTTTCGCCGCCGCTTTTTCAGTCACATGAATTGTCGTAGTCGCCGTTTCCATAGTTCGTCCCTGAAGTTCCGCAAATAAAATTCCACACGCTTCGCGCCCGCGCGATTTCCGCCTGGCACCCGACGCGGATTACTTCGCTTCGGCTTCGTCGCCGCGCTTCTTCTTCCAGTCGCCAATCGCGGCCTTGATCGCGTCTTCCGCCAGCACTGAGCAGTGAATCTTCACTGGCGGCAGGCTCAATTCGCGAACGATATCCGTGTTCTTGATTGCCAGCGCTTCTTCGACGGTCTTGCCCTTCACCCATTCCGTCGCCAGCGAACTGGACGCAATCGCCGAGCCGCATCCAAACGTCTTGAACTTGGCTTCTTCGATCACGCGCGTGTCCGGATTAATTTTCATCTGCAGCTTCATCACGTCGCCGCATTCCGGCGCGCCGACCAGTCCCGTTCCAACGTTCGGATCTTCCTTCGGCAAGCTGCCGACGTTGCGCGGGTGGTTGTAGTGCTCGATAACCTTGTCTGAGTACGCCATTTGATTTATTCTCCTCTAAATTTGATGCTCTCGTGCGAATTTCAGTCACGAACAGAAATCATCATTTCACAACAAATATCAGTGTTCCGCGCTCGTCACATTCCACTGCATCTTGCTGACGTCTATCCCTTCCTTCGCCATTTCATACAGCGGAGAAAGTTCGCGCAGTCTGCTCACCACTTCGTACATGCGATTCACCACGTAATCCACTTCTTCTTCCGTGTTGAACCGGCCCAAACCAAATCGAATCGACGTGTGCGCCAGATCTTCGCCAACCCCCAGCGCCTTCAAAACGTAACTGGGTTCCAGCGTCGCAGACGTGCAAGCCGATCCGCTCGATACCGCGATGTCATTAATTCCCATCAAGAGCGATTCGCCTTCGACGAACGCGAAGCTCATGTTCAAATTATTCGGCAGGTGATGTTCCATCGTGCCATTGATGTAAATCTCGTCCAGCTTCGCTTCCAATCCCTTTTGCAAACGATTGCGCAGCGCCAGCATTCGCGCTGACTCCGCGGGCATTTCATTCATACAAATTTCGCAGGCCTTTCCGAATCCCACGATGCCCGGCACGTTCAATGTGCCCGAACGCATGCCGCGCTCGTGCCCACCGCCATCCAGAATCGCGGAAAGTTGCACGCGCGGATTGCGTCGGCGCACATACAGCGCGCCAACTCCCTTCGGCCCATAAATTTTATGCGCCGTCATGGAAAGCATATCGATATTGTCGGCCTGCACGTCCACCGGAATTTTCCCGATCGCTTGCACGCCGTCGGAATGCAGCAAAACGCCTTTTTCCTTGGCAATCTTGCCGATTTCCGCAATTGGCTGCACTACACCGATTTCGTTGTTGGCGTACATAATCGAAATGATGATCGTCTTCGGCGTGATTGCCTTACGCACATCTTCCGGATTCACGCGGCCATCTTTGCCCACCGGCAAGTACGTCACTTCGTAGCCGTATTTTTCCAGACGCTTGCAGGTATCCAGCACCGCTTTGTGCTCGGTCACCTGCGTAATAATATGATTGCCCTTCTCGCGGTACATTTCCGCCGCGCCCTTTAGCGCCAAATTATTCGATTCCGTCGCGCCGCTCGTGAAAATAATTTCTTTCGGCGTCGCGTTAATCAAACGCGCGATTTGCGCGCGCGCATTTTCCACCGCTTCTTCCGCCGTCCATCCAAACGCATGGTTGCGGCTCGCGGAATTTCCGAAGCGTTCGTTGAAATAAGGAAGCATCGCTTCCAGCACTCGCGGATCAACAGGTGTCGTCGCGTGATAATCCATGTAAATCGGTGTCTTAATGGCCATTCCAGCTTCTCCTCAGTTTCCAATTAAATTGCCTACGAAAAAATCCCCCAACCACGAAACTCTTAACTCTGCATCTGTACAAGCGCCGGCTGTTCCGGCTCTTCGCTCATCTGCGAAATCGTCACCGTCGCCAGCACCTGCATGATGCTTTCATTCACTCGCCGCAAAGGCTCGCGCACTGTGCACGTCGAACTCTGAAAACATTCTCCGCGATGCGTCGAGCAAGAAGTAATCAGCAGCGGCCCATCAATCGCGCTAATCACATCCAGCGCAGTAATTTCACTCGGCAACTTCGCCAGCCGATATCCCCCGGCCGACCCATGCTGCGCGATAACCAATCCATTTTTCGCCAGCTTCTGCAAAACTTTCGCCAGCAGAGTCGAAGAAATTCCGTAAACTTCCGCAATATCCGAAGCGCTCTGCGAACGCTCCATCCCATGCGTCGCCAGATGCTTCACGGCGATCAATCCATAGTCCGATTTCTTGGAAAGCTTCAGCATGGCATATACGACTAAATCAGTCGCAATTGGATTCTACGGCAACGATCAGCCGTTGTCAAGAAACGTCCAACCGCATACCCAGAGCCACCCCATTGCGGGAATACACCTCTGCCTGCCATTCCAATTACGACCCATCTGGTCGGATATGTCAAAAGCATCTCATCGAAATGCCGAAAACTCCGTCGAACGGTCGTAAGGAGGACTTGAGCGGCATACTCTGAGACAAGAGCCTCTCCGACGAAATTCCCTATCTTCGCTCCATCGTACCTTTGCGGAAAGGCTCGGCTACGAGTTGCCATTCGTCTTCATAGATCACGTAGCCCGGTCTGTCTGTTCTGATTTTCTTCACGTAAATTCCGTTGCGTTCAAGAATGTTGACCATATCCCAGATGCGGGAAATGTGCTCGGTCGCGCCAGTCTTGAACCAGCAGATGCCGCGGCGAAGCTTGTCACGTCCGAATGATGTTGGCCTTTCCAGATTCTTACTGAACCACGCTCGCAGTTCATTTAGTTCATCGGCATCGGAGCCTGTAATGTTTTGCCACTCTAAAGCCAAACCGGCTGCCTGGAAAACTCCCTGCTCGACTTGACTTTGCTCGTCTTTGCGGCCGATGACGAAGCGAACGTATTCGCGTTTCTCTAGCGGATCGTGACGCTCGAGAATGAAGCGTTCGTCCTCTGTCTCAACGAAAACTAGGCGGCCCGGAATACAGGAGAGGACCGTGCCCAAGCCGCACCCGACGGTCTGCTTGAGGGCCTCGATGAGCGGGAGTTCTTTCTGATCGAGCCTTGGATCTTCGGAAATGGCGAAGACGATTCTCGGGCAGTGCCGTTTCTGCAATTCTTGGGCGATGTTTTCGACGAAGAGCTTGTTGCTGGGAATGGCCAAGCGGTACTTGGGATCGAAGTCTGCGAAATGCGCGAGTTGGTCGGTGAACTTATGGCGCAGGCGTGGATTCGAGAGTATCTCCCTGTAACGGTCGCGTTTGCTGCGCTTCACGAACGCAGCAATAAGTGATTGCTCGTTGTGCACCGGGGGAGTGTAACGCAGAACCGCGATCTGTCGGCAAATGCCAGACAATCCCGAACGAAACACATCAAGCCGGTCAGGTATTCGTAAACGCGCTGATCGGGCGTTGGCCTACCACTCGCACGCTACGAGATTTCTTCTAGAGACCGCCAAGCGATAGGATAGAATGTCGCCCAGTTGCGCTAAGACGCTACCAAACGACCAAAATGAAAACTTCTCTGGCAATTTACCCGGGCTCCTTCGACCCGGTAACCAATGGCCACCTCGACTT
>DASYNR010000020.1:0-10944 GCA_036008485.1 Candidatus Acidiferrales bacterium
CGCGGTGTTCACGGCGGTAAAACGAATCGCGCGTAGCGCAAAATTCTGGCCGCTTTCCGGAGCAATCACAATTGAACGAAAGCGCGTTGCGACGGGCAAAGGATTGGTGCTGATTGTTTCGGCGGGCACAAGCGATATTCCCGTGGCGGAAGAAGCGCTGGTGACGAGTTTGGTGATGGGAAATCGCGCGGAAGCAATTTACGACGTCGGTGTGGCGGGATTGCACCGACTGCTGGAGCATCGCAGACGACTGACTGAAGCGCGCGTGATTATTTGCGTGGCGGGAATGGAAGGCGCGCTGCCGAGTGTTGTGGCGGGATTGGTGAACGTTCCGGTAATTGCCGTGCCGACGAGCATTGGATACGGAGCGAGCTTCGGCGGTGTAGCGGCGCTGCTGGGAATGCTGAACAGTTGCGCGTCAAATGTGAGCGTCGTTAATATTGATAATGGATTCGGCGCGGGAAGAGTTGCTAGCACGATAAATCATTTATAGGAATTTACTTCGCAAGAGCGGCAGATATACGTTCCACCAGCACGGATTCCTGTTCGGGAAAAACTGTGCGCAGGTCCAGAATTAGTTGGTCGTTTTCTACCCGGGCGATGATTGGAATGTCGCGGGAAACGCCGGCGCGCAAGCGCTCTTCCAATTCGGCGGACGAAGAGCGCAGGCATTCGATGGCGATGACTTGCGTCGGAAGAAGTTGTCCGGGAGTTGAGCCGCCGCCAATTACGGATTCAGCTTCGCGTATCTGAAATTTCGCCGCGTCCGCGGAAATTTTCGCGCGCAGCAATTCAATTATCTTTTTCGCGCGGGCGCTAATTTCTTCGGCGCTGGCGCGAATCATGCTAATCGCTGGGATTGCATCGTAGCCCGAAGCGCCTTCTCCACGAAGATATGCGAGCAAAGTTGCTTCGAGTGCGACGATGGTTAACTTATCCACGCGCAGCGCGCGAAACATCGGATGCCGCCGAATGCGCGCGATCAATTCCTTTTCACCGACAATAATTCCCGCTTGCGGCCCGCCGAGCAATTTATCTCCGCTAAATGAAATTATGGAAACGCCCGCGGCAAGACTTTCACGCACGACAGGTTCTGCGACGCCGCTGGACGATAAATTCACCAAACATCCGGAGCCGAGATCTTCGTAAACGGGGAGTGAAGTTTTGCGGCCGAGCTTCACCAATTCTTCGAGCGAAGGCTGCGCAGTGAAGCCCTCGATTTGAAAATTTGAACGGTGCACGCGAAGCAGCAAACGCGTACGCTCGTTGATGGCGCGTTCGTAGTCAGAAAGCCGCGTGCGATTGGTGGTGCCAACTTCGCGAAGTGCGGCTCCGCTTTCGGCCATGATGTCTGGAATGCGGAAGCCGTCGCCGATTTCGATCAGCTCGCCGCGCGAAACAATCACTTCGCCGCCGCGTGCGAGTGCGGCAAGCACAAGAAATACGGCGGCGGCATTGTTGTTCACGACGATTCCAGATTCCGCGCCGGTTAGTTTTTGTAGCAAACGCGAAGTGTGGACGTCGCGCGATCCGCGCACGCCCGTCTCCAGGTCATATTCCAAATTTGAATATTGACTGGCCACCGCGCGGATGTGCTCGAAAAATTCCGCGCCAAGCGGAGCGCGTCCAAGATTCGTGTGCAGAACCACGCCTGTAGCGTTAATCACCGGACGCAGCGACGGCCTCAGCGCGCTTTCGACATCGGCGATAATTTCTCCGATGAGCTGCCCGGCAAGTTCGCCGCGTTTTAGTTTAGATGGCGCGTCCGATGGATGTTCCGAAATTCGCGTGCGAAACGCGGCGATCACCGAACGCGCAGCTTCGACAATCAAATGACGCCCAACGCGTGCCGACAATTCCGAGAGCCGCTCGCCGGCAAGCAATTCGTCAACGGAAGGAATCGCACGCAGAAGAGTGTTCGCAGGCTTGCCGGCGGATTCGGTTTTTGAACGTGTTGGCATGGCGAATTCCGCGCTATTTCAGCACACAGAACGCCCCGCGGCAAACTTATTGGTACAGGTTGCCGTTTGCGTCAAACCAAACGACCGTACAATTGACGCCCGCTCGGCCGATAGATACGCTAAATCAGGAATACGCTGGGACTGCATGGCAACCATCGACGAAGACCTGAACCAACTCGAAAAAGACGTCCGCCAATTAAAGATTGAGTACGAACAGTACTTTGGCGGCGGGCGCGCGCGTCCGCCCGGGGAGATCGAGTGGCGTATTGATACGGTGATCAAGAAATACGGCGAGCGCGGCTCGAACATGAAATTTTCGCAGCGATTCAAATATGGCGCGCTGGCGCAGACTTACGCGAGAACGCGACAGGTGTATCGAAAGCGGCTGAAGGAGAAGGAAGAGGGCACGGTGGTGCGTCATTACGGCGCGGCCGCCAAAAAGATTGAAGCGGAACGCGCGGCAACACAGGCGTTGCGGGATGATGCTGCGCAACGATCGTCGTCGCTGGAAGCCGGCGCGACGCACCGAGTTTCATTTTCCCACCTTGGCGGTGACCGCGAAGATGCGAAGACTATCCGGCTTTACGAAGCTTTCCGCGACGCGAAAAAACAAGCCGGCGAAAATACGGAAAAACTTACGCTGGATGCGTTCCAAAGTTTCCTGCAACGCAAGACGGATGAACTTCGCCAGAAAAACGCGGAGGCCAATGTAGAGTTCATCGTTTCGGTGGAACAGGGACGAGTGAAACTGAAAGCGCGCACGGGATCGACGTCAAAATCCAAGCGCTAGATAATTTTTTCCGGCCTTCTAACTCCAAACATCCTTCGTTTCCAATCGTGAGGCTCTGCGCGTAAACTAATGTGCTCTACGGACATTAGAAATTCACGGGGGATTCGGTGAAGAAAGTGGCTATTCGACGTGCGCTGATCAGCGTTTCCGATAAAACTGGAGTGGAAGAATTCGCGCGGCAACTTGCGGCACTGGGCGTTGAAATCATATCGACCGGCGGAACCGCGAAACTGCTGCGCGAAAAAGGAATTGCGGCGCGCGAAGTTGCCGAATTGACGGGATGGCCGGAAATGCTCGGCGGACGCGTGAAAACTCTGCATCCTAAAGTTCATGGCGGAATTTTATTTCGTCGTGGCGATGCCGGCGATCTGGCGGCGGTTGCGCAGCACGAAATTTCGCCGATTGATTTAGTGGCGGTGAATCTTTATCCGTTTGAGGCGACGGCAGCGAAAGAAAATTTAGGCGCGGAAGAACTGATCGAAAATATTGATATCGGCGGGCCGGCGATGCTGCGCTCGGCGGCAAAGAATTTTCGCGATGTGATCGTGATTTGCGACCCGGCGGATTATTCGCGTGTTGCGGAATTGCTGAAGGCGTCCGGCGACGTCGATCTGGCCACGCGGAGCGGTTTGGCGCGGAAAGTTTTCGCGGCCACTTCGCATTATGACGGACTGATCGCGATGGAGCTGGAAAGGCTTTCGGCGGGAGAAGGCGAATTGGAACTTTCTGCGCGATCCGATATGCCGGAGCGGCTGCATCTGGCGCATGTGCGAGCGCAAGTGATGCGCTATGGTGAAAATCCACATCAACATGCGGCGCTTTATGTTGCGGCCGGACAGGCTGCGGCCGGACTTGCGGGCGCAATACAACTTCAAGGCAAGGAACTTTCTTACAATAATTTGGTGGATTTGGATTCCGCGTGGCAATTGGCGCTGGAATTTGAAGGCCCCGCGGCGGTGATTGTGAAACACAATAATCCTTGCGGCGCCGCGGAGCAGGAAACTCTTGAAGCGGCATATTTGGCGGCGCTGGAATGCGATCCGGTTTCGGCGTATGGCGGAGTGATTGCCTTCAATCGCGCGATGGATGCGAGGACCGCGGAAGAAGTGTCGAAATTATTTGTGGAATGTATCGTGGCGCCGGGATATGACGCGGCCGCACGTGAGAAGCTGGCGTCAAAAAAGAATTTGCGGTTGATGGAAGTCGGCGCGGCGGCGGTTGAGTCTGGAATAGCGCGCAACGACCTGCAAATAAAATTAATTTCAGGCGGCGTGCTGGTGCAAACGGCGGATGATCACATTTTGCGTCCGGAAGATCTGAAGACCGTTACGAAGCGCGAGCCTTCCGCGTCCGAGCTGAAAGATTTATTGTTTGGGTGGAAAGTTTGCAAGCACGTGAAATCGAATGCGATTGTTTTTGCGCGCGACGGCAGAACTGTGGCTGTGGGCGCAGGCCAAATGAGCCGAGTGGATTCTGTACGCATCGCGGTGATGAAAGCGCAGACGCCGCTCGCGGGCAGTGTTGTCGCGTCCGACGCGTTTTTCCCTTTTGCGGACGGCGTGGAAGAGGCCGCAAAAGCCGGAGCAACGTCTTTTATTCAGCCGGGAGGATCCGTGCGCGATGCCGATGTGATTGCCGCCGCGGACCGGCTGAATCTGGCGATGGTGTTTACTGGCGTGCGGCATTTTCGGCACTAACCAGAAAACGCCGAAGTTGAAAACATCAGGGAACGTCATGGCGATACGGCGCATCAAAATAATGCGAGGACGAAGACGATTAGCTCGTTGAGCTGACATGAAAATTAATTCCACGCGTGCGGCGAATTTTCTTGTGGCAATGATGCTGGCTTTATTTGCCGGCGCATTGTTGCCTGCGCGTGCGAATGCGCAAACGCCTCCCGTCTCCAAAGAAGACGACGAAGCCGACAAGGCCTATTCGATTGCCGATCAGGCGAAACGCTCGGAAGCATTTTACAACTTCACGATGGGGCATTTGAACGAAGTTTTTTTCGTTACAACGAATCGCGCGGATTACGCCACCGCGGCGCTGGATTTTTACAAGAAAGCTTATGCGCTCGATCCGGATTCGCCGGTGATCGGCGAACATCTGGCGGAAATGTATTACGAAGCGCGGCGAGCTCCCGAAGCGGTGAAGGAAGTAGCCGAGATTCTGCAGAAAGATCCGAGCAATCTGGCGGCGCGACGGCTGCTTGTGCGGATTTATCTGCGCACTCTTTCCGATCCGAGCACGACGTCAACGCAAATGGAAACGGCGATTCGAGCGATCGAGCAGCTTGAGCAGATTCGCAAGCTGGATCCGAAAGATACGGAATCCGAATTGTGGCTGGTGCGTTTATACCGGATGACCGGCGACACAACGAAAGCGGAAAGTATTCTGCAGGATTTGCTGAAACAGAATCCGAATGACGAAGGCGTGATCGAGCAAGCCGCGCAACTGATGCTGGATCACGGACGCGCAGAGGAAGCCATCAACTTATTAAAGAATGCGACAACGCGCACGCCTTCCGGCAGGCTTTCCGATTTACTGGGCGACTCGTACACGCAGGTCCACGATTTCGCGAATGCGGAAATTGCATATAACAAAGCGGTGGGCCTGGAGCCGGAAGAACCGGGGCATCATCGCGGATTGGCGCAGACCTTTGCAGCCGAAGGAAAATTCAAGGAAGCGCTGGCGCAATATCAGCTTCTAGCGGATGCCGATCCGGACGACCCGGAAAATTATTTGCATCTCGCCGAAATGCATCGCCAACTGCATCAGTTGGATGAAGCCGAAAAAGATATTGTGCAAGCCAAGCAGCGCGCGCCGGGAAATTTGGAAGTGGTTTATAGCGAGGCGATGATTTACGAAGCGCAGGGCCGCTATTCCGACGCGATACAAACTTTGAATACCGCAGTTGCCAGCCTGAAATCCGAAACTACCGCCGCGCCGACCAATCGACGCTCGCTGGCGGTTCTCTACGAGCAACTTGGAAGGCTCTATATTGATTCCGAAAATTACACGGATGCGATCAAAATTCTGGGAGACATGGCACAGCTTGGCGAGGAAGAAGCGCGCCGCGCGAGCGTGCTGACTGTGGAAGCATATCGCGCGGCCGGCGATCTTCCACATGCGCTGGAAGCGGCGTCAAGCGCGATTGCAAAATATCCGGATGAGCGGGAACTTCGCGTCACTCGCGCACTGCTGCTTGGAGAAAATGCCGATCCCGATCAGGCGGCGTCACAATTGCGAGCTTTGCTCACGCATTCCGCGGCGGATCTGGATATCGATTTGGATTTGGCGCAGGTCTACCAGCAGAACAAGCGTTATGGCGATGCCGAAACGGCGCTGGCGCAAGCGGAAAATCTTGCTACGCGCAGCGGCGAACGCGAAATGGTGTGGTTCATGCGCGGAACAATTTACGACCGCCAGAAAAAATACGATCAGGCGGAAGAACAATTCAATCGCGTGCTGAAGACGAATCCGAACGACGCGCAGGTACTAAATTATTTCGGATATATGCTGGCGGATCGCGGCGTGCGTCTGCCGGAAGCCACGGAGATGATCAAGCGCGCGCTGGCGGAAGATCCGAATAACGGCGCATATCTGGATAGTTTGGGCTGGGCGTACTTCAAGCAGGACAAGTTAGCCGAGGCGGAAGATTCGCTGCGTCAGGCGGCGTTACGCGAACCGGGCGACGCCACAATTCTGGATCATCTTGGCGATGTATATTTCAAACGGGGAAAATTGGATTTGGCGGCCGCGCAATGGGATCACGCGCTGACGGCGTGGCATCACACGTTGCCGCTCGACGTGGAACCAGATAAGATTTCGGCACTCGAAACGAAAATCACAAACGTGAAACGCCAAATTGCCCAACAGAAAACCAACGGTACGGCCAAGCCACAGAAAAATTAACGCGATGCCCTCCGTCCGTCTGAAAGCTTTCGCGAAAATAAATATGCGCCTGGAAATTCTGGGCAAGCGCGCGGACGGATATCACGAGCTGCGCACAATTTTCCAAACTATTTCTCTTCATGATGACGTCAAGCTGGAAGCCGCGCGCGGAAATAAAGTCGAACTGGTGGTCGAAGGCGACGCTTCGCTAGCATCTGAGCCGACTAAAGGGAACTTAGTTCATCGCGCGATAGAAGCCGCGCGAAAGGAACTTGGATGGAAGCGCGGCATCCGCGCAACGCTCAGAAAGCGCATTCCTGTTGGACGCGGACTTGGCGGAGGATCAAGCGACGCTGCGGCGGCACTGATCGGCATGATGCGCCTGGCGCGCAAGAAAATTCCTGTAGCTCGGCTAATCGAAATTGGCTCCAGTTTGGGAGCGGACGTACCATTCTTCCTGTTCGGAGGCCGGGCGCTGGGAGTCGGACGCGGCGATGAGATCTATCCCCTGCCGGACGGGCCTCACCATACAGTGCTGGTGGTCTCTCCGGGCGCCATTGCCGTGCCTACCAAGGATGCCTACAGTTGGCTGGCCGCCTCATTGACAAGGCGCTCTAAGCCCCCTACAATATGGTCTTTCTGCGCTCTATGTTGGAGCGCGCAGGATGCCGGTCTGCTGAACGATTTTGAGGCGGCCGTGTTCCCGCGCTATTCGCGCTTGCGCACCATCAAGCGGGAGCTGCTTCAACGAGGAGCCGCAGAGGCCATGCTGGCGGGTAGCGGTTCGGCGGTGTTCGCACTGTTCCGAAGCCCAGCAATGGCGCGCCGAGCCGCCCAAGGGTTCCCGCAGGACCAGGTATTCGTCTGCGATACGGTTTCCAGGGGAGAGTACTGCCTGGCCCAACAGGGCCGCGGCGGCATTTGATTCCGTAATTCTTTTTTTCGACCCATGACGACAATGATTGACGAGAAATTCAAAATATTTTCGGGCACTTCCAGCCCCGAGCTTGCGGATGAAATCTGCGGGCACCTGGGCGTTTCCCGCGGAAAGACCGTGCTGGGTAAATTCAGCGACGGCGAAATTTATTTTCAGGTTTTGGAAAATGTGCGCGGCGCCGACGTGTTCGTCGTGCAGCCCTGCACGCAGCCGGTGGAATATCACCTGATGGAACTGCTGATGATGATTGACGCGTTTAAGCGGGCGTCGGCATGGCGCATTACGGCCGTGATTCCGTACTACTGCTACGCGCGGCAGGACAGAAAAGATAAACCTCGCGTGCCGATTTCCGCGAAGCTCGTTGCCGACTTGCTGGAAACGGCTGGAGCGACTCGCGCACTGACGTTGGATTTGCACGCGCCGCAGATTCAGGGCTACTTCAATGTGCCGGTGGATCACCTGTACGCTTCGCCAGTGCTGGTGGAATATTTCAAGGCGAAGAAGTTGCCGAATTTGACGGTCGTATCACCAGACGCAGGCGGCGTGGAACGCGCTCGAGCATTCGCGAAGAAGCTCGATGCCCCGCTGGCCATCGTAGATAAGCGCCGCGTGGATGTGGACAAGACCGAAGTAATGAACCTGATCGGAGAAGTTCGCGGCCGGAACGCGCTGATTGTGGATGACATTATCGATACCGCGGGGACGCTGGTGAAAACGGCCGAAGCGTTGATGGAAGCGGGCGCAACCGCTGTTTATGCCGGCGCGACGCACGCCGTGCTTTCCGGCCAAGCTGTGGACCGCATCGCGAAATCGCCGCTGGCGGAAGTGGTTGTGACGAATTCCGTGCCAGGAACAGAAGCGGCACGAGCGGTTAAGAAGATCAAAGTGCTCAGCGTGGCGGAATTGCTGGCGCGGGGCATTCGCAATATTCACGAAGAAACTTCGATCAGCGAACTTTTCACGTAAAGAGATTTGCCGAGCGAAATTCGTACCTCGCAATTTTAGATTGAACGAAAAAGGAAAAACGTATGGCTCAAATTATTGTTGAAGCAAGTTCCCGCGAAGAACGCGGAAAAAATGCGGCCCGGCGCTTGCGCGTCGCAGGACAAGTTCCGGCCACGCTGTACGGCGGAAAAGGCGGCGCGATCTCGGTGGCCGTGAACACCAAGCAACTGTCCGCGATTCTGCGCTCTGAATCCGGCCACAACACGATTTTCACGGTGAAATTGCCCGATAGCGAGCAAAGCGCCATCGTAAAGGATTTACAGGTTGATCCGGTGAAGGGCGTTCTGCTTCACGTGGACTTGCTGCGCATCGCGATGGACGTGCGCATGCGCGTGAAAGTTCCCGTGCATACATTTGGCGAGCCGCAGGGCGTGAAGCTGCAAGGCGGAGTTTTTGAAATTGTTTTGCGCGAAGTGGAAATTGAAACTTTGCCCGCCGACATTCCCAGCGAATTCCGCGCGGATGTTTCTCAACTGATGATCGGCCAGCACTTGCGCGCCGGCGATTTGCCGTTGATTGCGGACAAAATGAAATTGGTTACCGACCCGACGCACGTAATCGCGCACGTAGTTGCGCTGCGTGTGGAAGAAGAGAAGCCGGCGGAGGCAGTAGCAGCAGAAGCGGGAGCAGCGCCAGCCGAGCCGGAAGTCATCAAGAAGGGCAAGAAGGACGAAGAAGGCGCGGAAGAAGGCGCAGCGGCGCCCAAGGCCGAAGAAAAGGCCCCAAAGAAAGAAAAGAAGTAACGCGCCGCGGGAGAAAATTCCGCGGACCAGGCGGCCAGGGAAATGCGGCTTATCGTCGGACTTGGCAACCCGGGCATGGAATACGCGTTCACGCCGCACAACTTTGGTTTTCTTGCGGTGGATCGTTTGGCCGAGGCGGGCAACATCCGCGTCATGCGGCCCGAAGCGAAAAGTTACATCGGGCGCGGTGAAATCGCCGGTGAGGAAGTTGTTCTCGCCAAGCCGCAGACGATGATGAATTTAAGCGGGATGGCCGTGCGGGAATTGCTGGCGCGGCTGGAAATCACTACCGCGGAACTGATTGTGTTGTGCGATGAAGTGATGCTGCCCTTCGGCATGATTCGCGTCGGAGAACGCGGCAGCGCGGGAACGCACAATGGAATGAAATCGGTGGTCAGCGGCGTCGGGACCACGGATTTTTGCCGCGTGCGGTTGGGAGTGCAGCCGGATCACGATGTGAAAGATCTGGCGGCTTATGTTCTGCATCCGATGCGGAACTCAGAAATGGAAGATGCCGCTGAAATGATCGATCAGGCGGCGCAGGCAGTGGAAGTGATTCTGAAAGACGGCGTAGCGAAGGCGATGAATCAATTTAATCGCCGGGTGCCCCCGCCGGAAGAAAAGAATTCGTAGCTTGCACTATTAGATTGGGAATCGAGGACACATGGAAGAGAGACTATACGACCTGATTTTCATTCTCCGCCCGGCAACGCCGGAGGATGAAATCGCGAAGATCATGAAGACGCTTGAAACGGTGATTGCCACGCACAAAGGCACGATCGTGAAGAATGAGAACTGGGGCACCAAGCGCCTGGCTTATCGCGTCGCAAAAAATCGCGAGGGCATCTTCATTTATTTGCAGATGACGACGAGCGACGGCGAAATGGTGAAGGAACTGGAACGCCGCCTGAAAGTTTTTGAGCCGGTGATCAAATATCAAACCGTGCGGCTTGACGAAGAAATGAAGCTGCAGAAGAAGCTCGTGGCGCGCCGCGAACTGAAGCTCTCGCGCAAACCGCGCCGTACTGCTCCTCCAGCGGCTGCAGCGCCTCCGGCGACGCCAGCGGCACCTGTTGCGCCTCCTGCTCCTCCGGCTGAACCTGCGCCGGCAGCTAGCTAACGAATTTTGCAACTTGATATCGAACGACGAAAACAATATTGGAATAAAGAAATCGAGAGGAAATAACACGATGGCAGATCAACAAGGTTCTCAAGCACCATCCGGCGGCGGGCAGGGCGGCGGATACGGACGTCCGCATTCATCCGGCCCCGGCGGCGGAGGCGGTGGACGTCCGTCACGCGATGGCGGCGGTCCCGGCGGCGGAGCTGGGCCGCGCAAAGGTGGCAAGCGTCAATTTTTCCGCAAGCGCAAAGTGTGCCGCTTCTGCGTCGATAAGATTGATTACATTGACTACAAAAAAGCGGACATGCTGAACGCCTTCGTGCAGGATCGCGGCAAAATTCTTCCGCGCCGCATGACGGGCACCTGCTCGCGTCACCAGCGCTGGTTGTGCGAAGCGATCAAGCGCTCGCGCAATATCGCGTTGATGTCGTTCGCTTCGGAACTGTAGTCCGCGCAGAAATTATTTTCAGGAGCCGTCCCGGTAATGACGG
>DASYNR010000021.1:0-5389 GCA_036008485.1 Candidatus Acidiferrales bacterium
GGCGTCGAGTCCATAGCCGCTTTTTGCCTCGATGGTTGTGGTGCCGTGCTCGGCGAAACGCTTCAGCGATTGACGCGCGCGAGTTTCAAGTTCGAGAGAGGTTGCGCGACGAAGTTTCTTTACGGAATTGAGAATGCCGCCACCTGCGCGCGCGATTTCTTCGTAAGTGTCACCGGCGATGCGCTGTTCGTGTTCGTCAGCGCGAGCGGCGGGGTAAATTAGATGGGTGTGCGAGTCCACAAATCCGGGAAGAGCTACGCGGCCTTCGAGATCGAGTTTTTTTGCGCGCCGAGCATCGCTACGCTTCGATAATTCGCGCCGCGTTCCAACGGCGACGATTCGCCCATCCTTAATTAGCAATGCGCCATCGCGAATGATTCCGAGTTCGCGCATGGCGCGTTTGCGGCGCGGCGTTGGTCCGCGAAGAGTTAGGAGTTCGGCGCAGCCTGTGATTAGGAGAGAGTTGGGCAAGGTGTGACTATTATCGCTCAGATTGGCGTGCGGCGGAAAACGGTGTCCTAGCAGCAGTAACCGTCACGGATTAGTTGGACGAGCCTTGAGTGCAGACACGAAAGTTGACTCGCTCTTTATCCACATTGCCGTGTCGGGGCAGATTCCATTCAAATACAGATAGATCGTGGAGTAATCGTCCATTAGATTCCGACCGATAATGATCTCGTGGTGTGCGACGCGATTGCGAAGTTTTCGGATGCGCTCGAGAGCATGATAGAAGGTGTCGCGTTTTGGTGGCGTGAGAAACGATTTGTAGAGATGCCTATCCCAGAAGGATTGAGCGTAGCGCGATCTGAGCAATGAAACCCAAAAGCCAAAGTTCAACTCCGCTACCATTCTGCCGGGAGTTGGTGACTTGTTGTCTCGTAAGAGTCGTGTCCGCGCATCCGCGATATTTCGGTGGCCTTCGGCGTCGAGAGGTGCTACCAGATACCAATCGGGGCGGCCGAATCCAGTCGACAAGATCTCGGCGAAGGTATTTCTAAGTACAACCTCGAAGCCTTGCAGCAGGCCGTATAACGAGGCAGATACCGTGGTATTCCATTGGTATAACTGGAGGGCGTATCGGTGATCCTGATTTGCCGTTAGCAGGTAAGGGCTGAGCCTTTCGGGCGAGATTCGGCGTTCTATATTTATCAGTTCAAGATCAGTTAAAACTAACAGTGGTTGACTGTCGGCCATGGGCTTGATACATTAGCCGTGCATACTTCGGTATCCCCTCTACCTGTGCTACACAGGCAAGTGCCCGAAGGTAGGTTTCCGGCCACCCCACGGGGTGGCCTTTTTATTTATCCGCTTGGAAACACTGTATATCAATCCGCGATCAGATTGACGCGCCACTTTCTGCTTTTCTTCGCTAAGATTCCAAGGGCCAGATCAGCATACCAATGCAGTAGGTCACCGGATGCTAACACACGCGGCGTTGGTCCGCGAAGAGTGAGAAGTTCGGCGCAGCCTGTGATGAGGAGAGAGTTGGGCAAGGTGTGACTATTATCGCTCAGATGGGCGAAGAGTGGAAAAGAGTGTCAAATTCGGTTGCGGCAGATTCCGTGCCGCGATAACGATACGATGATATAACTGCTTGTAGTACGGAGCGCTACCATCTCCCACGAATTCACGAAGTCCGATTGGTTTCCAATAGTCGCCTATTGTAGACGACTAGGGCTTCGTCAGAAACTTGTTGGTGACAGAATTAGAATCATCAACGCGCGCAAGACGACGCAGCCCGAGCGAAGACATTATGAAGAAGAGAGCTGAGAAACGAGAAATGAAAGACGAACTCCGGCGAGAGTACGATCTTACCAAGCTGAAGGGCGGTATACGCGGCAAATACGTTGCCCGCTATCGGAACGGCACGAACCTCGTGCTCCTATCACCAGAGATCGCAAAATATTTCCCTGACGAGCAATCCGTCAACACAGCTTTGCGAAGCGTGATTCGCGTGGCGAAAGGCTCAATGAGGCGAGGCGCGCGATAAGGTGAATGCGCGGTGACGTTGAGCGGTTGCGTCAAACGCAGTGTCTTGGAATTCCCGCAGACTAATTAAAATTTAATCTTTTGGCGCGAAGTAGCCGGGGCGGAATTTTATTTTGGCGTTGGGGACGCCGATCAGTCTTATGGAGATGCTGCGAAAGAGGCCGTCGTGCTGATGATTTGTACTTTCGTAGCTTAGAAGATAGTAGCCGGTTGATTCGTCGAGAATTTGTTTGAAGAATGGGGTGAAGTCGTTTGAGTCGACGAAGAGTGTGCCGCCGGTGCTGTGCGCTAGAGTGTCTTGTCCGTTACGCGAGCCGTTAAATTGCGGCGTGTTCAGGCAGTCTTTCATCATGCCCGGGCCGTAGGCGATGCTTGCGTCGGCGCACGCGGATTGCAAACCTTTGCCGTCAATTTCGTAGAATGAGGCGTTATTTTTGTTGGCCGCATCCGTTGCGTTTTCCATGTCTGTCTCGTCCCCAGGTTTTCGCGCAATGCCACCCGTGAAATGAATTATGGATTTTCTGCCGGGAAAGCGGGCGAGCATTTTGGAAAGCGCTTCGGCGGCGAGAAGGCTGCAATTCATGGAGCCATCGTTGCAGTGGTTGGAAGTGTTGGGTGGAAGGGAATCGAGAGCTTGAGTTAAGGTTGCGCGATCATTTGTGAAATCGGCGGCCACGGAAATTTCCATGTTGAAGGCAATGATGGTTACGAGATCGGCGGGAGTGATTTGTTCGTTTACAAATTTTTTAGCGGAAGTGATTGAGAGCGGAAGAGTGGAATTGCGGGTTCCTTGGGCTTCGGGATGAAAGGATGAGACGTCAAAGAAAAGAACGATCAGGCGATGATCGCGGCCGATGGCTTCGCGAATTTCGGAATCGGATGAGTTGGTGAGGCTGAGATTGATTGGCTTGCTTTCCTGTGAAGGCTGGAATTTTCTGATGTCGTAAAAATCTACGGCGGTTAGTTTTTGGAGGTGGCGGTCTTCGCTGAGTTGAAAATTATTGAGATTTAAATTTTCGATGCGGTTGCCATTGGCGTCGGTTACAAGCGCGTCTACCTGGACGAGGCTGGAACGGATTTGGATGGGTTGCTGCTGGGCGTTGATATTCGTTGTTGGCGGCCAGAGCAAAACAAGGAACGCTAGCAAGAGTGCAGCGTTCACTAAAGTCCAGATGAAAATACGATGCGAACGTGGGGAGTTGCTGTTCATCGTTTTTCGATCCGCTTGTTGGCGAATGATTGGACGACAACTGCTTGGATAGACGGACGGTGGGGGTTGCGAGTTTCACATTGATTGTGTGATGTATGGGTCGTGGACTGGCCGCGAAACAAAAAACGCGAATCGTCCGCGCGCGGATTATATGCACGGTTTTCGTTTGTCGCGCGGCGGGCGGGCCGCGGACCCGCCCGTACGCCGGAGAGTAGTTCATTGACTCTGCTTCGTATCCAGCGTAGTTTTTCCCTTCGCACGTGATTTCCAAAAGGAGCGACGATGAAATTCACCAGCCAAATTTTATTTGCGATTGCAGCGGTGTGTCTGTTTGTGAGCGGCGCGATGTGGGGCGGGCATTCGGTGGCAAGCGCGCAATCGAGCTCGGGGAATCCTGTGAAATTGCAGGATGGGACGAACAACGCTTTTCTTGCGCAGGTAACTTCTTTTAAGGCGCTGAAGGTGGATGGATCGGCGATCACTCAGCCGATTGCCGGACAGGTGACGGTTGGTGGCGTGGTGGCGGGGAGTCCTGCGTCGGGAAAAAGTGGGACGCTGGTGGTGGGCGCGGGCGCGAAATATGGAGTTAGCCCAGATCTGGGATATCCGAAGACGCTGACTGTTTGCGCACCGGCCAGCGGACTGGCGAGCAACTTTATTGTTGATCAGTCGATTGACGGGACGACGTGGCTTTCGATCACGCAGATTCCATTGCAGAGCGGGCCGCCTTGCATTTCGTTGCCGCCGACGAGGTTCGTGCGAATTTCCAGCGGAGTGGGCACGGGATTTTATCAGGCGTCGTACTAGCGCGAATTTGAAAAGGCGGTGAGCGAAATGAGACGAGCACAACTACTGATATTTGGTGCATGGCTGATTTTCGCGGCGGCGTGGTTCCTGCCGGTGATTACGGACGGCGAGAGATTTCCGGGCGGCCTGCCGGGATGGCAGGCGTTCCGCACGGCGCTGGGTCCAGTATGGCCGTATATCAGCGGCACCGCATACAGCGCGATCGGCGCGGTGGCGGCGGTGCTGAGCGCGGTGACGACGATACTTTTTGTCGTCGTTTTTATTGGGGGCTCACCGTGGCTGGTGTGGCGCGGATCGCGTTCGGTGCGGCGCATTTCGGCGTGGGTTGCGGTTGGAGCATTTCTGCTTGATGCGCACTGGTATTTTTTCTATGGGATGAATCAATCGGGATTGATGATTGGATATTTCCTGTGGTGGTTTTCGTTCTTGGTGATGGCGTTGGGGTTGTTTGATTTGGCGGGAAGGCGCGGAGTTGATTCGGGACGAGCAGAAGCCGCGTAGAGTTTCGTCGCAGGAGATTGGCTGAATATGTGCGCTATCCAATTCAAGTATTACGACGACTGGAGAAACGCGGTGCTGACCTGCGCGGTTTGCGGTTGGCAGGGGCGATGGGAACAGGCAAACATTAATCATTATGCCGAATTGATGGACGCGGAGTGTCCTAAGTGCGAATCGGCGGCTCCGATGCTGGCGATTGTCTCTTATGCGACGGCTGCGGAGATCAAACAGGCGGCCGCGAAAGGAAATTCAGAAGCGATCAGGGAGCTTGGCGCGGTTACAAAAATGGAGACTCGGCGGGAGGCTTTCGAGCGAGACAAATTGAAGACTGTCGAGCAACTGCCTGATTTGCCGGATGCGGAGTGCGAATTTATTTGGGATATCGTGGAAGATGAGCGGGACGGATTTCAGGAAATTCGGATTGGTGACCGGTTGGTTTGGCGTGAGTTGGCTTTTTGGGAGAATCTGGACCGGTTCTGCGAGATTGAGAATCTGCTGAAAGAGAAATACGGGAAACGATTCAAGAGTTTGACGCCGACGGAGGGCAGCAAGATGTGGCTGTATGGGGATAAGTGCATGTGAGGGGGGAAATATTTTTCTATCTCGAAATATGGCGCAGATGACGTCAAAAGCCGGTTCGTCGAAGCGCTGAAAAAATACGCGGGCGGGTCCCCCTTCGACTTCGCTCAGGATAAACAGGCCCGCCCCTACGTCTGCTGGCGCGCTGTCAAATCAGGCTGACGCGGATTTTCCTTTGAATGCGGGAACCAAAACTTCTTCCGTGAAAGTTTCAAATGTTGTGGGCGTGGTGTTTTCGGCGCTGGGCGGTTCGTGCATTTTAATTTTGCCTTCGTTGATGGCTTTGGACATTTCGATTATTTGGTC
>DASYNR010000022.1:0-7667 GCA_036008485.1 Candidatus Acidiferrales bacterium
CCGCAACCAGTCTGGACTTTTCCGCGTGATCGCCATATTGCCAACGAGAATTTCCGATTGCACCGCGCCGGGAACGTGAACCAAATGCACGCGCCGCCTTTGCGACGCTGGCGGCGCGGGTTGCGGAAGCACGGCAGGCGGAGCGCCTGACCAATTTCCGAAAACGCTTTCGATATCGGCAAACATTTTTTCAGCTGAAAAATCTCCGACGGCCACGAGCAGCGCCCCGGACGGCCGATAGTGCTCGCGATAGTAAGCCGTGAGCGAATCGAGCGTATAGGATTCGAGCTGTGCTTCGGAAGGCGCGATGATCGCATAGGGATGTGCGCCGAAAAGCACATTGCGCAAGCGTTCCGACGCGAGGAAATCGGGAGTTGTCCGCGCGATTTTAAGTTCTTCAAGCTTTTGCCGTTTCTCGCGCTCAAACTGCTCGACTGGAAATGCGGCTTCGCGAGCAATTTCGGACGCCAATTCCATGAGCGGCCGCGAAAATTCGGTCAGTCCGCCAAATGCGACGGCGCTCGTATCCGCGCCCGCACCCGTGGATAAATCCGAACCCCAGCGTCGCAAATCTTCTTCAATCCGGCGGCTAGTGCGATGCGCGGTGCCGGTGCGCGCAACAGTAGCGGCCATTTCGGCAAGCCCTGGCGTCGAAGCCACTGAATTTCCGCTGCGAAAAAATAATTCCGCGGTGAATTTTGGAATCGTGTGCGATTCGACCAGGGCAACTTCAAGCCCATTGGATAATTTGCGGCGGAATTGGCGCGGCCAAACAACATGACGCTCAGGACCGAGCGCTGGAATTTCCGCACGATTCAGTTTGGATATTGGAGAAACCATTATGCGGCCTCTTTCTGCGAGGGCACGCGAAATACCATTGCCCGCTGGGACGGCGCGAGATATTTTTCGGCGGCAGCCTTCACCTGCTCCGGAGTAACTTTCATGAATCCATCGAGAATGGAATTGATGAGCGAGGGATCATTATCAAATAACGTGAAGCATGCCAGATAATGCATCAATCCGAAACGCGGAAAACTGGAACCGTGGCCGCCTTCGAGCGAAGAATAATACTCCGCGCGGAATTTCACTTTCACATGCTCAAGTTCGTCGGCCGCAATTCCATTCTTGCGCACGTCGTCCACGATCGCGTCATAAGCCGACATCATTTGATCGGCCGTGACTTCCGGTTTGTAAATTATGCGCGTAACTAATTGCGAAGGCCCGTTGTAGTCGAATGGATCGCCGGTGTCGCCGGCGGCTTCGACCGCAAGTTGCTGTTCGAGTACGAGGCGCCGATAAAAGCGTCCGGCGCGTCCGCCATGCAATGCGTGATCGAGCAGCGACATCGCGTACCAATCCGGGGTTCGCCGCGCAGGAAAACGGTATCCAATCGCGACGGCCGGAAGCGTGCCGAACTTTTCTTCCACGGTTCCGCGGCGCTCTTCAGTTTGCGGCGGTTCAGTCGTATCGGCCTGAATCGGGGTAGGAATCGAAGGAATATCTTCAAAATAGTGCTTCGCGAGCGTGAATGCCTCTTCCCTTTCAACGTCGCCGACAATGAGCAGCACCGCATTCGATGGAACGTAATATGTGCGGAAGAATTCGCGCACATCGGCAAGCGTCGCGGCGTCCAAATCGGCAAACTCACCATAAAAATTGTGCGCGTTCGCCCAATTCCGAAACGCAACCGGAGGCAGGTCGAGCCATGGGAATCCGCCGTAAGGCTGGTTCAATACATTCACGCGAACTTCCTCTTTCACAACATCGCGCTGATTGCGGAGATTTTCATCATCGACTTTCAACGCGCGCATGCGATCGGATTCCAGCCACAACATGCGTTCGAGCGCGTTGGAAGGAACTGTTTCAAAATAATTTGTCAGATCATAATGCGTGGAGCCATTCAGAACACCACCGGAAGAATTCACGAGCTTGATGTGAACCATTTTCCCGGCGTTTTCCGAACCTTGAAACATCATGTGCTCGAAGAGGTGCGCGAATCCGCTGCGGCCGTGCGGCTCCAAGCGAAATCCAATGTTGTAGTACACGCCCACGGTGACGAGCGGCGCGGTTCGCTCCGGCGAAACCACCACGCGCAATCCATTCGCAAGTTTTCGGCTTTCCACTTCGATGTGAAGTCCTGACAAGAGTTCCCCCTATCCAGAAAATGACTGCAAACTATTTTAGGAAATCTACAGCGACTACTTGCCGCGATGTTTAGATGCTTCGAGCGCAGGTTTTAGTTTAGCAAGAACCGCCTCCGGACGCCGCGCCAGCACACGCGCCCCGAGGCGATGAACTGCGGCGTACGCGTCAGCATACTCAGCGGAATAATTTTTCAGTGCTTTCATGTGTCCCGCTATGGTACCAAAATCACCACGTGCCGCGGGGCCACTCCACGCAACATTTGCGCCAAATTTCTCAAAGTTGGAAAGCACCTGACGCGAAAGTTGCAGCAGCGCGAGACTCGCCTGACGGCGCGAAAATCCAACGCTGCTGAGAATTCGCGTGCCGGCTTCAATCAACGCGAGCACGTGCGCGGCGGAAAATACTCCTGCGGAATGATAGGCGCTCTTATCCTGCAAACGTACATGCACCGGTACGCCGCCGAGATCGTGCGCAATTCGCCGCGCCACTTTCAGCGCCCGCGGCATGCCCTCGATCACCATCCACACCCCATCGAGAGATGGCGCGACACGTGACGAAAACGTTTGTAGAGGATGAATCGAGCCGACAATCGCGCCGAAGCGTTGCAGGGGCGCAAGCGCGCGGCTATCCAGCGCGCCGCTGGTGTGCAAAATAATTTTCTCTCTCCATTCTTCGCCGCCGATCTGCGCGAGCTGCTCGGCCAATCCAGCGACGGCATCATCCGGCGCGGCGATCAACACAACGCGAGTTTCCAAAATTAATCGCGAAAGCTTTCCGTAGGGGCGCCCGCCACCTATGTATCTTGCCGCGCGGCGCGCCGTGGATGTGGAGCGCGTTACCACCGATGTGATGTGCCAGCCTGTTTCGCGGAGCCGCCTTCCGAGCGCGCGCCCGACACGGCCCGCGCCAACAATGGCGATCGACGTCGGCGTTACTTTCAGAGTCAAAGTTTCTCCGTCAATTCTCTGTTCAATGTCCGATGGATGTTAGGATAGCGTGTTTGGCAAATTCTCGCGCGAGAAAATAAAATTGTACATTGGGCTGACGATTACTCTGGCGATTCCCGCATTATTGTGGGTGATTCAGTCCGTGCGCGCCGGCATTGGAATGATGAAACTTCCGCGCGTCGAGCGATTTGCGCCTCTGGAGAAATCAAAGTGCCCACGCGTTTCGATCATGTTTGCAGCGCGCGATGAAGCCGAAAAGCTCCCCGCGGCGCTCACGTCGTTACTCGCTCTCGATTATCCCGACTACGAAGTGATCGCGGTAGACGATCGCTCGGCCGACGCTACCGGAAAAATACTGAATGAATTTGCAGTGAAAGATTCGCGGCTGCGCGTGATTCATATCACCGAACTGCCAGCCGGATGGCTGGGAAAACCGCACGCGCTGAATTCCGCGTATCAATTCGCGACGGCGCCATGGCTAGTGTTCACTGACGCCGACGTTATTTTCGCGCCGGATTCTTTGAAGCGAATCATGACGCTGGCCACGACGGCGCAGATTGATCACCTCGCGCTGATGACGCAGATGACGATGGTCGGATTCTGGGAGCGCGTAGTGATGACCTATTTCGGGCTTGGATTTACTTTGGGGACGGAGCCGTGGCAAGCGAGCAATCCGAAGTCTTCCAAATTTACCGGCATTGGCGCTTTTCAATTGATGCGCCGCGAAGTATATGACTCCGTCGGCGGCCACAAGAAACTTGCGATGGAAGTGATCGAAGATATGAAAATGGGAAAACTTGTGAAGAAAGCCGGGTTCCGTTCGCAAGCTGGATACGCCGCTCAGCATATTCGAGTGCGGTGGCAAGCGGGATTGGGAAATCTGGTGCGCGGAACTACAAAGAACTTTTTCGCTGCTTCCTATTTCAATGTTCCGATTGTTTGTTCGCAGATATTCGGAATTTTTCTGATGAGCGTTTTCCCATGGATCGCCCTGGCGTGGCTGCTGATTGCAAAAAGTTTCGGACTCGCGTTTTTATTTGCGGCGATCGCGGTTGGAATTGCGCTGTGCGTTCACGTTGCGTTGTCATTCGGCGCGAAAGCTTCTCCACTTTATGGATTGACGCATCCGATTGGAGCGTTGATTTTCATGTGGATGCTGACGCGGTCGACGATCATCACGTTGTCGCGTGGAGGAATTGTGTGGCGCGATACATTTTATCCGCTGGCGGATCTGCGCCGTGGAATGGTTTAGCGCCTCAAGACAGCACAAAAATCAGAATATTTCGCACTTTTTCACGCTAGCTCTGAGCTTCCGCTTTTTCGGGTGGCGGGGCGAATAGTTCACCCAGGTCGCGTTGCTTCAATCCGCGGATGCGATCGCGCAAAGCGGCGGCACGCTCAAATTCAAATTTCTTCGCGGCTTCGCGCATTTGAATTTCCATTTGTTCGATGGCGTTATGGAGCTGCTGCTCGGTCTTAATGTCTTCCAAAACATAATCGTCGGTCGGAACTGTAAGGTAATCTGCGCCGGAAATCGCGGCGAGCTGCATATCCACCGACTTGATGATGCTGAGTGGCGTGATTCCGTTTTGCGTGTTGTAGGCGGTTTGCGTTGCGCGGCGGCGCGATGTTTCGTCCATGGCTTTGCGCATGGAATCGGTGATGACGTCGGCGTAAAGAATTGCGCGGCCCTCCAAATGACGCGCGCAGCGGCCGATGGTTTGAATTAGCGCGGTTGCGCTGCGGAGATAGCCTTCCTTGTCGGCGTCAAGAATCGCGACGAGCGAAACTTCGGGCAGATCCAATCCTTCCCGCAACAAGTTGATGCCAATAAGCGCGTCGAATTCTCCGCGGCGCAGATCGCGAAGAATGCGGATGCGTTCCAGCGTTTCAATTTCGCTGTGCATGTAGCGGCAGCGGATGCCGACCTCTGTGAAATATTCCGCGAGATCCTCTGACATCCGCTTTGTGAGAGTTGTCACAAGCACGCGCTGATTTTGTTCCGCGCGCTTTCTGATTTCTTCGACCAAATCGTCGACTTGCCCTTTCACCGGGCGAATTTCTACTTCGGGATCGACTAATCCTGTCGGGCGAATTAATTGTTCGACAACTACTCCAGCGGATTTCGTAAGTTCGTATGGGCCCGGCGTGGCGGAAACATACACTACTTGATTTACGCGATTCTCGAATTCCTCAAATGTGAGCGGGCGATTATCGAGCGCACTGGGCATGCGGAATCCGTAGTCCACTAAAGTCTGTTTACGCGAGCGATCGCCGTGAAACATTCCCTTCACTTGCGGAATTGTCTGGTGCGATTCGTCGGCGAACAAAACGAAATTATTCGGGATGTAATCGAACAATGTTGGCGGCGCTTCGCCGGGCAAGCGTCCAGCCATATGACGTGAATAATTTTCAATTCCGTGGCAATAGCCGATGGTCCGCATCATTTCGATGTCAAACAAAGTGCGCTGCCACACACGCTGGGCTTCAACGTAGCGGCCTTGCTTTTCGAGTTCAGGTTTCCACCACTCAAGTTCTTCGTTAATGCTCTTGATGGCGCGCTCGCGTTGCTCTGGCTGCATCACATAATGCGTTTTCGGATAGATGGGCAGCCGCGTGATCGGCTCCGGAGTTTCACGCAGTTCTCCGGTGAGAGGATCCATTTTGCGGATGGCGTCAATTTGATCGCCCCACATTTCAATGCGATACGCGTAGTCTTCGTACGGTGGATAAATTTCGATGCGATCGCCGCGCACGCGGAATGTCCCACGGCGCAAATCTTCTGAGCGCTCGTACTGAATGTCCACGAGCTTTCGCAGAATGGCTTCGCGCGCGGTGCTCATTCCCTTCTCCAGCAGAACCATCATTCCGTAATACGCTTCGGGCGAACCGAGGCCGTAAATGCAGGAGACGGATGCGACGATGATTACGTCTTTCCGCTCGAAGAGGGAGCGCGTAGCGCTCATGCGAAGCTTATCCAGCTCATCGTTGATCGTGGATTCTTTTTCGATGTAGGTATCGGACGACGGCAAATATGCTTCAGGCAAATAATAATCGTAATAGCTGACGAAATATTCGACGGCGTTGTTTGGAAAAAAACTGCGAAATTCATGGAAGAGCTGGGCCGCAAGAGTTTTGTTGTGCGCCATGATGAGCGCGGGGCGGTCAAGCGCTTCGATCACCTTCGCCATCGTGAAAGTTTTGCCGGAGCCGGTGACGCCGAGCAGCACCTGATGCTTGTCCCCGGCATTTATGCCATTGACGAGCTGCGCGATGGCGGTTGGCTGATCGCCGCGAGGTTCGTAGGTGCTTGAGAGTTTAAATTTCATGGCATTCTCTAAAACTTCAGAGCAACGATTTCCCTGTGCGTCCAAACGTCAGGACGCAATCAGCCATTATACCAATGGTTGGAAATTTATGGAGTGGGCGGAAGAAGCGCGAGTTGCGAATGGCTTTGAACCGAGCCTTGATACGACATGCGCTCGCCGCCTTCGTGTGTGACTGTGAAATCCATATGCTCGGTCGAGGATTGCGTAACGGAAACTAGTCGGCCGGAATTTATCGAGACGTAGCTAAGCGTGTCGCCTTCGCCCGTCCAAGTTCCAGCGGTGGTCAAGCCCATTTTGCGATAATTTTCCGGCGTGGCTTCTTTCCCGGGACGCGCGCTGACGAGAGTTAGCTTGGTGAGAATTACCGCACAGGTTTCGTCATTCGTCGGAGCGGGCGAATTCGCGGTCGCCGCCAATTGACACGGCTCGTTGCGCTGGTAAGTTGAGTGGCTGCGCCAAATTAATCCGGCGAGGGGAGCCGACGGCACGGGCAAGTCGGTTATCCAAGTTTGGCCAATGATGATTCCGCCTCGGGGGCCGTTCGCGCCCGAAGAAATTTGTCCGAGCGATGCGCGGATTGCATCCGCGGGAGAGCCGGGACCATCGCCGCCCTCGAAGCCTTCGATATCTGAAATTTGCCCGGCAGCATCCACCGTGAATTCAAATGACTTCCCTTCCAACGCGCGATATTTTTGTGCGATGCCGTCAGCTTCGGGATCGTAAGAGCCGCTTTCGGAAGTGGCATCAGATTTTTCATATGTGGAGCGCAGGCGCATCGTGCCGGTCGAATCGCCTTGCGCATTTTTTTGCATGGAAAGAACTTCAAGGCGCGTAATGGCGTTCCACACAACCGTCATTTTTGTCGGGCCTTGCGGATCGCGGATTGCACCTCCGTGATGCGTGTCCGTAATCGTAGTGGCTTGCATTCGATAACGCACGATTTGGCCCTGCGTGTATTGCGGAGTGAGAGTTATGCGTTGCGGGCCGGTTGCCGATTTTTGCTCGCTCGATTTTGCGGATGGCGATTGCGCGCCGAGCGATGAATTCAAGAGCGCACCGACAGGATTGTCCGCGTCGCCAAAGATCGCGCTACCGGCTGCCGCTACCAGAATTGCCATTAGGAATAGCGCACGGAGTCTCATCGCAAACTTGGATGCTGATTTCGACAAAAAGGCGTCCTCGATATTCTGGCGGTTTTTCTAATCCTTCAACAGGAGCAAGCGTCCAAAGTATATCGCGAGCAGCG
>DASYNR010000023.1:0-4308 GCA_036008485.1 Candidatus Acidiferrales bacterium
TTTCCGGCCGCTTTCAAAGTGGCGCCGGGCGAAACGCGAGTGCTAGTGAGCGCGGGAATTAATCCGAAAAGAACTGATGCGACGGTGGCGATTCCAAATGCGAAACCAAACACAGTGAGGTTCGGACGAAACATCGCGAGCAGCGCCGGTGTTGCTTTGGCCGAGACGATTACCAGCGCGAGACCTCTCGTCGCCCAATACGAAACGACCAGGCCTGTTACGCAGCCCAATAGAGCGAGGAGCAAACTTTCCGTAAGCAATTGCCGCAGTATTCGCACGCGTGTGGCGCCGATTGCGAGACGCACGGCAATTTCTTTTCTGCGCGCCGCGGCGCGTGCAAGGAGCAGGTTCGCAATGTTGGCGCTGGCAATCAGCATCACCAACGCTGCCGCGCCCATCAGCACAAATAGTTGAGTGGAATATCGTTGGCGCATTCCGGCCAAGCCACGCTCGGCGCTGGTCAACGAAATGCTCAGGTCGGAATCGATGCTTTTACCCGGATGCTCTAGTTCGTATTTTGTAGGCGCTTTCGCAGCGGCGGACGCTTCGTTTGCCAGCGAGCCGTGAAACAAGACCTGAAGTTCGGCGTTCGCGTGCTCGACTGACGCTCCTGATTTCAACCGTCCAATTAAGTAGAGCCAAATAGTTCGCGCCTCGAATCGCTTCGGATCTACTTTCGATGCGAGGCGATCCCGCGTGTGCAATGGAACCCAGAAATTCGGCCGGCTGCCCGGCGAGATTCCAAAAAACTCAGGGGGTGTGATTCCGACGATCGTAAGCGGAACGCTGTTTAACAGTACGGAAGTACCGACAACTTTCGGATCGCTACTGAATTGTTTCTGCCAATAATTGAATTCGAGAACGACGACTGGTTCGGCGCCGGGCTTGTCGTCAGAGTCGGTCATGGTTCTCCCATACGCTGGGCGAACCTCGAGGACCGAGAAATAGTCTCCGCTGACATATTGTCCATTCGCGCGAGTCGCTGAGCCGTTCATATCCACTTGCACGCCGAGGCCTCCGCCGTACGCGGCCAAGCCCTGAAAGCCTTGCGCGTGCTCGCGGAAATTCTGATAATCAGGAAATGAAAATGAGCAGGAGGAGTTGAAGGAACCGGAGTCGACTGCGTCGCAGCCGCCGTACGAACTGGAGCTGTTCCACACAAACGGGCCCTTTGAATGCGCAACCCAGTGTAGAAGTTCGAGCTGTTCTGGATGGCCGATAGGAAGGCGCGTCATCAAGACCGCGTTAATCATGGTGAAGATGGAAGTGTTCGCGCCGATTCCGAGCGCCAGAGTAAGTACGGCGACGGCTGTGAAGCCGGGATTTTTCCGCAGGTTTCGCAGACCGTAGCGAACGTCCTGAATCAGTGCTTCCAGGAAGCCGATTCCATCCATGTGGCTCGCTCCTCTCGGCTGTTTAATTGGCGGCCGTCTGTACCTCGACCCCCGTGAGCGTATTACGGCGTACGCCGCCCGAAGGTTTCAATCTATAAGACGCCGAAAACGAGGCTTGGTCACCCCTCGGAACTATAGCAACGCAGGCCTGAAATCCGAACCGACGATTATCAAGCGGATTACTCGTAGCGCAGCGCAACCATCGGATCGACTTTCATGGCGCGCATGGCCGGTATGTAGCAGGCAACAAGCGTAACGAAGATCAGCAAGACGGGGACACAAATAAAAATTAGCGGATCAATCGCGCTCACAGAGAAAAGCAAACTCGAAAGTAATCGAGTGAGCGCCAGCGCGGCGAGCACTCCAATCACCACGCCAGCCAAACCCAACCGTGCGCCTTGTCCCATGACCATGCGAAGCACATCGCGTTTCTGCGCGCCGAGCGCCATGCGAATGCCAATCTCATGGGTTCGCATGGCGACGGAATATGCCATCACGCCATAAATTCCGATGCTTGCGAGCACCAGCGCCAGAGCGCTAAACATTTCCAGCAGCACCAATGTGGCGTGGCGAGTGGAAACGGATTGGCTTACCAGTTCTTTCATTGTTTCGACCTGGAAGACCGGTTGGTCCTTATCAATTTGAGTCATCGCCGCGCGGATGGCTGAAGCAATCCCGGCCGGATCAGATGCCGAACGCACGGCCAGCGTCATACTGTCCTCGGCATCCTGGCGGTAGGGAACATAAATCTCGAATCGCGAAGGATTTTCGAGGCCGTAAAGTTTTGTGTCACCGACAATTCCAACAATTGTGAACCATTTACTTTTTGGATCTCCATGTCCGAACGCGAATCGCTGTCCAATCGCATTGCCATTTGGAAAGTACCGCTGCGCCAATCGGGAATTTATCAGTCCAACTGCGGGCGCCGATTCATTGTCGTTCTCAGTGAACTCACGTCCGTGAAGCAAGGGCTGACCGAGCGTCTTCAGATAGTTCGCACTGATTATGTGATAGTCGGGATGCGGATACTCTCCAACCGCGGGGACCGGCAGATCCGCAAAAACGACGTCCGCGCGGTTATGCGATCCGGTGAACGGCACAACAGTTCCAACGGCCGCGGATTCCACTCCGGGGATCGCGTGAACACGATCGAGCAGGCGCTGCCAGAACAAGAGTTGCGCCGTCTCCTTCGCATATTGCGAAGAACTCAGATTAATCCTCATCGTCAAAACGCGATCCGGCTGGAACCCGGGACTTACCTGAAATAGCCGGTACAAGCTTTTCACCATCAGTCCGGCGCCGATCAAAAGCACCAACGCCAGCGCGGTTTCTGCAATTGCCAGCGCGCCGCGGACGCGATGTTGCCTCGCTGTCGGCGTCGAACTTCGTCCGCCATCTTTTAAAGCTTCCTGAACGTCCGGCCGCGTGGATTGCAATGCGGGAACCAGTCCGAAGGCAAAGGCTACAAACACCATCAGCGCACCGGCAAAAAGTAGAACGCGTCCGTCCATGCGGATGTCCATACCCATCAAAGTGTCGGGCGGAATTAATCGGCTTAATCCGGAAAGACTCCAGATTCCGAGGATGATGCCGAGCCCGCCGCCGATCGCGGCCAGCACCAAACTTTCCGTCAGCATCTGGCGAATAATCCTTCCGCGGCGCGCGCCGAATGCCAATCGCACTGCAATTTCCTTCGATCGTTCCGCGCTGCGCACGAGATAAAGATTGGCGACGTTCGCGCAAGCGATCAACAAAACGAACAGCACCGCTCCGAAGAGCACCAGAATCGCCGGCCGCGTATCGCTCACAAATTCATCGCGGATTGCCGCCATCACCATTCCGCCGCCAGAATTTTCAATCGGATACTTCTCCGCCAGCCGCGCGGCAATTCCGTTCATCTCCGCGCGCGCTTGATCAATCGTCGCGCCCGGCGCCAGCCGCGCGACAACGTCTGAGTCCCCCCGGTTGCCGCGGCGCATCGTGTCGGCGTCAATCCAAATGCCAATCGGCGTCAGCACTTCCGACTTATCGAGAAAATAAAATGCCGGCGGCAAAACACCGACGATCGTAAAGCTCCTTCCATCGAGGTTGAGGGTTCGTCCAACAACATTGGGATCGCCGCCCATATGTGATTGCCACAGTTTGTAGGAGAGCAGCAAAACCGGCGCGGCGCCTGATTTTCCTTCAGACGTCAGAAAATCGCGGCCCATAATAAGCTGGACGCCGAGCAAAGAAAGGAAATTTGGGGAGACTCCGTATCCATTAATTCTTTCCGGTTGATTCACTCCTGACAGAGTGAAACTCATGTTCCGCGCGAAAGCCATTTGCGTCATCGTTTGGCTCTGATCGCGCCAGTCCAGAAAATTTGGATAGGAGACCGCGACAGTTCCAACTTTCGGATTCGTTTCATGCATGACCACGACGCGCGCCGAATCGCTATATGGAAATTTCCGCAGCAGCACAGAATTCACGACGCTAAAAATCGCGGTGGTCGCACCGATGCCGAGCGCCAAAGTTAGTACCGCCGCAATTGTGAAGCTGGGTTTCTTGCGCAACATGCGGAACGCGAATCGCAGGTCCTGCAGCATTGTTTCCAGGAAAGCCATGCTGTTCATGTGAAAAATCTCCTCGCGAATCTGCGTCGCATTTCCGAGTTTTCTGTTTGCCGCGTAGCGCGCTTCGTCCGGCAACATTCCGCGAGAAACGTTTTCTTCCGCTTCGATTTCCATGTGCGAGCGCAATTCGAGTGCGCGCTCTTCGTCCCATTTTCTTCGCCGAAAGAATCGTGACCAGCTCATGTCTATCCTTATGCACAGGCGACGAACTTCATTCGTGTCGCAAAGCCACCATCGGATCCACGCGCATCGCGCGACGGGCCGGAATGTATCCAGCGAAACATGCTACGACTGCGAGC
>DASYNR010000024.1:0-2649 GCA_036008485.1 Candidatus Acidiferrales bacterium
CTCGAAATTTACTTCGCCTCGAAAAGTTTCCAAAGTCGGCAGCAGCACATCATCCACGATTAAAAATCTGTCGTCCGCATGATTCGCAATAAACGCCAGCTCCGAAGGATGCAGCCGCACATTCAGCGTGTGCAGCACTCCACCAGCAACCGGCACGCCCAGATACGCCTCCATATGCGTATCGTGATTCCACATCAACGTCGCCACGCGATCGCCTTTCTTCAATCCCGCTCTCGTCAACGCCTCCGCCAGCGCTCGCGCCCTCCGATAAAGTTTCCCCATCGTGTAGCGCTCAACCGATTTATCCGGCCGTCGCCACACAATTTCCACTCGCCCAAATTCACTCCGCGCGCGCTCCAGCAGAGTCGGAATCGTCAGCGGAAAATCCATCATCAATCCGCGCATCAATTTCCTCGCGGCGCAGTTGCTGCCGACCCAAACATTTCTATTTTCTCCACTCGATTCGCCGCAAATTGAAATTTTTCCAGTACCGCGCTTTCCACTCCGCGACGCACCATGTCTTTCACATCCAATTGCGCCTCCGCCCCATCCAAATCCTCCGGTGACGCAAATAGCGCCGGCGATTTCGGCATAAATATCGGACAGCAATCGTGGAACGGCTCCGCTGAAATATCGTGCGTCCCAATCACCCGCGCCAGCGCGATAATGTCCTGCTTATCATCCCCAACCAGCGGACGATACAGCGCCAATTTCGCCCCCGCCCCAACCGCATTCATGTTTTGCAAAGTTTGCGAAGCAACTTGCCCCAGACTATCTCCCGTAATAATCCCATTCGCCTTATCGCGATACGCCAACTGTTCCGCAATCCGCAGCATCAGTCGCCGATAAAGCAATATCCGGAAATTTGCCGGAGCCTTGTCCACAATTTCGCGTTGCAGCGGCTCGAACGGCACCAAAAATAATTTCGCCGTGAATTGATACGGCACCAACTGCCTCACCAATTCTCTCGCCACGTGCATTGACGACTCGCCCGGATCCGCTCCTCCGCCCCAGAAATGTACGAACGAAACGTGCGCGCCGCGTCGCATCATTTTATAAGCGGCCACCGCCGAATCGAATCCGCCGGAAAGCAAACACATCATCCGCCCAGCCGTGTTCGCCGGCATTCCTCCAACGCCCGGAATTTTCCGCGCATACACCAGCGCCGACCGCTTCATAATTTCAATGTGACACGTCACATCCGGCGAATTCAGATTCACCCGCGGATTCCGTCCCGCCGCCAACAGCTTGTCGTGAATATTCCCTCCGACGGCAATTTCCAAATCCATGCTCCGCAAAGGAAAACTTTTGTCGCTCCTCTTCGCCCGCACCGCAAACGTGCCAAACTTCAGCGGCTCCATTTCTTCCCAAGCCGCCGCAGAAATCGCTTCAATCGCATCTCGTAGGGGCGGGTCTGTGACCCGCCCGCTCGCATTCGCATCTGCGTTGTTCGTGCCATTCCCACCCGCATTTAAATTTTCCGAATCCGCGCCCACCCGCAAATCTCGCCTCAAAATTTCCCGCGCCACCGCGAAATACGCCACTCCAAAAACACGTTCCAGACGCGCAATCACCGGCTCCACGCGCGCGCCTTCTTCCAACTCGATCACCACGCGATCGCCGGGACACTGCAGCTTGGCCAGCCCCAATCCTTCCAGCGATTGCCGCACCGCCGTTATCAGCCGCCCGACAAAAAAATGCCGGTTCCCGCCCTTCAGCCACAGCTCATGGTAATGCACCACAATGTGCTGCTTCGCCACTCTTCACGAATCCTTTCCGGAAAGCCGAGTATATCACTGGCCTATGTAGCGGCGGCCTTCAGGCCGCCATCCGGATCCTTTGAATTTGCCCTTGAATTTGGTGTCATCCCGAGCTCCGGTTTGGACTTTGCCGACGGGGCGCGATCCGCTGCGGCCCCGCGGCGCTCTAAATCACGCACCTGCTTTTTCTTTTGACGTGACGTCGCACCCGGCACATCGCGATTTGAATCTCGACACTACCCAATCGCAAATAATCACAAACAATCGAATTTCGCCATGCCGCGCCATAGCCCGGCGGAGGCGGGTACCCATGTCCTCTAAATCGGCGCGTCGCTTCTAGCAAATGCAGGCCCCGCGCGACCGCTTCAACGCTCTCGCTGCGAAGTTGATGTGTTGGCGAACAAAAAGAGAATAAAAAGTCTTGCAGGTATTGGCAATGTTTGATAACGTTGAAATCTACGGAAAAGACAAAGAGAATTCGAGATTATCTGACGGTTGGCGAGGCAGCCAAGTTCCTCGGCGTTTCCACTTCAACATTACGGAATTGGGATAGAGCAGGTAAATTGAAAGCTACTCGACATCCCATCAATCAATATCGCCTTTATAGCAAACCTGAACTGGTGAAACTGCTTACAGCGTTCCGCTTAAGGTAAGCGTGGAGAATTAAGCCGTGAGGACCAGATGGATCATGTAGAGCTCTTGAAACGCAATACGGCCAACAAGGCCGACTCGTCCAAGAATTTATTGAACCGAGTTACTGGGCGATTCTATACCCACGACCTGATTGCGCGACATCTCGTGGACGCGGTTGTTCGAGTATGGAATCCGAGGAACGATACCGTTCGTGTCATTGAGCCGTTTTGCGGAGATGGAAGGTTAATTGCGCTCC
>DASYNR010000025.1:0-10297 GCA_036008485.1 Candidatus Acidiferrales bacterium
GGCTACGCGGCTTGCTCAGCTCGATGGTGACATCCGAAAAACAGAAGTCGAGCGCGCACGTCTGCAAGCCTCGATTGCGACGCTCGAAAAATTAGTAGCGCAACAAGCTGCTACGCCGCATGATTTATCTGAAGCGCGCGCAAGCCTCGCACGCACAGAATCGGATCGCGACAGCCTAATCACTTCACGCGCGGACTTCGTGCGCCAGACCAAGCTGGACACCGACCGCATATCGCTTCTCGTTTCGCAATCGCAGGAAACTTTGCAAAATTTGCAGCAGAAACTTAATTCGACTCACATCACCGCGCCCGCCAATGGCACACTTTATTCTCTCCCGGTGCAAGTGAACGATCCTGTCAAAGACGGCGATTTGCTGGCAGCCGTTGCGGACCTGAAACAAATCCGCGTGCGCGCATTTGTTGACGAGCCGGACATGGGCGAATTGGCTGCCGGCGAAAACATCACCGTCACGTGGGACGCATTGCCGGGCCGCACGTGGACGGGCCGCATGACGCAAATCCCGCGGCAGGTCGTAGCACATGGCACGCGAACCGTCGGTGAGGTGCTCTGTCCCGTCAACAATGATGATCAGCGCCTGATTCCGAATACAAATGTAAACGTGCGCATCGCACTGGCCGAGCGCACCAACGTCCTGGTCGTACCGCGAGGCGCCATACTATTTGACGGCCCGCACCGCTACGTTTTCGTCGTCGAATCCGGCACGCCAAGCAGCACTCTGCACAAACGCGAAGTGCAACTCGGAATTTCCGATTCCACCCGTTACGAAGTCCTCAGCGGATTAAAAGAAGGCGATGTTGTCGCGCTCATTGGAAATATCACGCCAACGGACGGCATGAAAGTTCGCGTCGAGCGGCCTGAATGAATCGATCGCTGACCAACTGGTTCGCACTCGCGGCATGTCTTCTATTTCTATCCGCCGGAATGCCGGCTCAATCGGCCGTGGATTCAGCGAAACAATTATTTGACGCTGGAAAATTCAAGGACGCCGAAGTCCTTCTGCGCGCTGAAATTTCCAAAACTCCAGGCGATCCGGCGCTCCACTACTGGCTGGGCAAATGCGCGTTCGAGCTTTACGATGACGATCTGGCCTATACCAGCGCGGAAAAGGCCGTCGATCTCGATCCCAAAAGCGCCGATTACCACTATTTCCTCGGCACTGCTTCTGGTTATAAGGCCGAACATGCCAATTGGTTTTCCGGACTCTCACTCGCCCGCAAAGCTCAGCACGAATTTTACGAAGCCGTGCAATTAAATCCTAACAACGTGGAAGCGCAGCGCGATCTGATTTCCTATTACATCGCTGCTCCGGGAATCGCCGGCGGCGGCGACGACAAAGCCGAAGCGCAAATCACCGTGCTGGATGTATCTCATCCCGTGCCGGCGCGGCTGGCGCGCATGGAGCTGTTTGAAAATCGCAAGAAATGGACGGAAGCTGCGAACGAAGCAAGAGGCGTCATCTCGGTTCGGCCCAGACTCGTGAAATCCTATCTTGAAGTGGCCGAATATTTTATGAATCGCGAGGACGTCACCAACATGCGCGCCGCGCTCGCCGCGATTCCCAGGGGCCTCCCTCCCGACCCCCACATGGATTTTTATGTTGCCGCCGCAAATATTCTCGCCGGCGAAAATTTGGCGGACGCCCAGAAGGCCCTCAACGCATATCTCACGAAGCAACCGCCGCCGCGCCGCGAGGATCATGTCTCGCTGGCCGACGCGCACAGCTGGCTGGGGCGTTCCTACGAAAAACTTGGGCAGCGGAGTGAAGGTATCGCCGAGTGCCGCCTGGCTCTGAAGCTGGAGCCGAAAAATAAGTCTGCGCACGAATGTTTAAGGCGCACTGATTCACAGTGATCAAATGCTAAGACGCGAAATACTGATGGTCGCGATTGACGCGCTCCGCGCGAATAAGCTCCGTGCGTTTCTCACCATGTTTGGTGTTGTCGTCGGTAGCGCGTGTATCGTACTCGTTGTCACCGTTTCGCTTACCGGGCGGAAATTCATCGTCGGACAAATCGAAAGTATCGGCTCGAATATCATCAACGCCAATGCAGCACACACCCTGGGCAAATCCACTCCGCTCAGTTACGAAATTTCGCTCGCCGATATGGAAGCAATTCAAAACACGATTCCCGGCGTCGTGGAAGTTGCAGGCACTCGCTATTTGGATGCGGATGTCGTGGTCGATGGTGTCGAGCATCCGGTCACTCTCACCGGCGTCACTCAGGGTTATCAGAACATTCGCCATCTCGTGATTGTCGAAGGAAGATACTTCGATCCCGACGACATGGCGCGGCACCAGAAGGTCTGCCTGATTACGCAGGAGCTTGCCAAAAAAGTTTTTGGAACTCAAAATCCAGTCGGCCAGTCGATTCGTTTAGGTGAACTTTCGTTTTCGGTCATCGCCGTCTTTCGCGAAAAGGTTGATACCTTCGGTCTCTCTGAAATTCAGCAAAATTCCGTCGTGATTCCGTTTCCATTGATGGTGTATTACACGGGCGAGGATTTTGCCAGCACACTTTATATTCAAATGTCGACAGTTGACCAGGTTCAACCTGCCACCGCGCGCGTCGAACAGGTTCTTATTGGACGCCATCCTCCGGGTGCTTCCTTCGTCGTGCAAAACCTAAATGATATTCTCAATCTGGCGAAAGGTATTTCCACAGCCCTGACCTACTCGTTGCTGATTATCGCTGTGATCGCTCTCATCATCAGCGGGGTTGGGATCATGAACATCATGCTGGTCACCGTCAAAGAGCGAACCCGCGAAATCGGAATCCGCCGCGCCATCGGCGCACGAAAGAACGAAATCCTGCAACAGTTCCTACTAGAGTCATCGCTAATTAGTGGAGTCGGCGCGATTCTGGGAGTCCTGGTGGGATTAAGTATTCCGGTACTGGTGCAAAATTTCTTGCCCGGAAATCTGCGCGTCCCCGTACCGTGGGAAGCTGTGGCCGCCGCGTTGGCTGTGTCCTGTTTGACGGGAACTTTTTTCGGCTATCTTCCCGCGAACAAAGCCGCCGCGCTGCAGCCGACGGATTCGCTGCGCTACGAGTAGCGCTGGCCAAATTTTCGTCACTTCATCTTCACGAAGGAGCACCAATCAAATGCAAACAATCCGCCGCACTCTCCTAGCATCCGTTGCTGTAATTTCATTGGTTTCAATTGCGGCCGCCCAACAAACCCAAACTCCTCCTGTCGCCCGGCTCACGCTAAAAAGCGCCGTGGATCAAGCCGTGCGCAACAGCCGTGACGTGCAGATGGCGAAACTCGAAGCCACGCTCGCCGATAAAACGGCCGCCGTCGATCGCTCCGTCTTCGGCCCCAATTTGTATACTGGTTCCGGATTTGAATACTCCAGTGGATTTCCTCTTGCGCCGGGTGGCGGTGTGCCCACGCTTTTCACAATTTCCTATCAGCAATCCATCTTCAACCCGTTAGCCAAGGGAACTCAGCGTGCCGACGAATCCCGCGCCCGAGCGCAAAAGGCGAACATAGATAATGTACGTGACACCGTAACCATGCGTACCGCGAGCATCTATCTTGAGTTGACCAAAGTTCGGCACTCGCTGGAGATCTTGCATGGCGAACATGAAAGTTCGCAGAAGCAAAGCGAGCTGATTCGTGACCGCATCGCCGCCGGATACGAATTACCTATCGAGCAGCTCAAAACCGATCTGCGTGGCGCGCAAATCGATCAATTCATCACGGATGACGAAGCCCGGCAAGATTCCTTGGAAAATGATCTGCGGGACTTGCTCGGCTTGCTTCCGGATCAGCCTCTGGATCTTGCCGTCGAAGATCTGCCGCAATCCGTGGAGCAACCGGTTGCCGTGCTGGTGGCGGAAGCAATCGCCAGCAGCTCCGATATTCGACAGGCGGAATCCGAGCAGCAAGCGAAAATGGATATCCTCAAAGGAACCAAAAACAGCCGCTGGCCCACCATCGATTTGGTCGGCAGCTACAGCGTTTTGAGCAACACCAACCACTTCACCACCTACTTCAACCATTTTTCACGCAACAACGTGAACGTTGGAATTCAGGCTAACGTTCCCGTTTATGCCGCGCGCGCCTCTGCCACAATTGCGGAAGCCAAGGCTAATGTCAGCGTTGCCGAGGTCGAAGCGAGAACAAAACGCAGCGAAGTTGAGCGTAAGGTTCGCGGTCAGGCGTATCTGGTGCACCGTTGGGAACAAGCCTGCAAGGTTGCGCGTCTGGATCGCGACATCGCCCAGGAAAACTTGAAGGTACTTCAGGCTCGATTTGATGAAGGACGCGCCACCAGAAGCGAGCTCGAGCAGGCCCATCTGGATGAAAGTGACAAATGGCGCGCTTTTTCTGATGCCGATTTTCAGCGCCAGCTAGCCGAATTGGCGCTTCTTCAGCTCACCGGCCAGATTGGCAAGGTATTGAACTAAAGTGTCGTAAAAGAAACCATCGCGAAAAGTATCTTTCTTCTGCTATTCTTGCATCTAAGTTTACAGGTACAATTAACTACACATCTGAATTGTGTGTTTTGTCGGCCGGGGGCCTTCCGCTTGGAAGGCATCAAAACCAGCAGAAAGAGAATCTAATTCACGAATATGCCCGACGTGATGAAAACTTTGCTGTTGAATCCGCCAAGCTTTGAAAAGTTTGATGGCGGCGCCAGCTCGCGCTGGCCTGTTACGCGCGAAATTGAATCCTATTGGTATCCCGTCTGGCTCACCTTCGCGACGGGCATGATTCCCGGCGCGCGTCTGCTGGACGCTTCGCCCGCGAAAGTTAGCAAAGCGCAGACGGTTGAAATTGCGCGCGATTACGAATTTATGGTGGTCTTCACTTCCACCGTCGGATTTGAAAGCGATCTCGAACTTCTGCGCCAAATCAAAGAAAAGAATCCCGGATTGAAAGTGGCGTTTGTCGGGCCGCATGTACAGAACCGTCCTGACGAAAGTCTGAAGGCCAGCGAAGATATTGATTTCATCGTGCGCGGCGAATTTGATCACGCCGTTGTGGAATTTGCGCAGGGCAAGCCGCTCGACGAAATCCTCGGCATCAGCTATCGGAAAGACGGCAAGATCCTCGCCACCGGCTCGCGTCCTCAGCTTCACACCGAAGAATTGGACGCCCTTCCTTTCGCGATGGACGTTTACGCGAAGAATCTAAAGATCGAAAATTATCGCGTTCCTTTCTTGCTGCATCCGTTCGCCTCTATTTATACGACCCGCGGCTGCCCGGCTCTCTGCACGTTCTGCCAGTGGCCTCAGACAATTTCCGGCCATGCCTGGCGCGTGCGTTCCACCGAAAATGTGGCGCGGGAAATCAAGGCTGGACTAGACCATTTCCCGCAACTAAAAGAATTTTTCTTTGACGACGACACCTTCAACATTCGCAAAGATCGTGTGCTCGATATCTGCCAGAAATTCAAGCCGCTGAAGTTCCAGTGGTCCTGTAACGCCCGCGTTCACAGCGACTATGAAACTCTGAAAGCCATGGCCGACGCAGGCGCGCGTCTTTTCATCGTCGGATTTGAATCCGGCGACGACCAAATATTGAAGAACATCAAAAAGGGCGCCACTGTTGAGATGGCCCGCACCTTCATGAAGAATTGTAAGAAAGTCGGTATCAAAGTTCACGGCGATTTCATTATCGGCTTGCCCGGCGAAACCAAAGAAACCATCCAGAAAACCATCGACTTCGCAAAAGAACTCGATTGCGACACGATCCAGGCTTCGCTGGCGCACGCGTTTCCCGGCACGGAACTTTACACTTATCTTTCCACGAATAATTTCCTGTCCGCCGAAGCGCTCACCACTTCGGGCGGCCATCAGCTTCCACACATCGAATATCCGCATCTTTCGCAGCAGGAAATGATGACCGGCGTCAGCCGTTTCTACGACGAATATTATTTCCGCCCGAAAGTTGCGTGGCGAATTATGAAGAATGCCATGTGGGATGCCGGCGCGCGCAAGCGCCTGTATCAAGAATCCGTCGCTTTCTTGAAATTGCGTAAAGAACGCAAGAAGTGGGCCGATCGCACGCCGGATAGCAAAGTAATCGCACCGAAAGTGGATGGCGGCCCGACTCCTTTGGAGCAAATTTAACCGCCGCCCATGCGCATACGGAGATGAGCCTCCGCCGCAAAACTTACGTGCTGCTCGCCGCCCGCGTGCTCTTCAATGCGTTCGGCGATATCTCCCTTAGCCGCGGCATGAAAAATCTCGGCGCGGTCAGTTTCTCCTCGCCCGCCATCCTCTGGGTTACTTTCCTGCACGTAATTTCAAACGGCATGATCTGGCTCGGCATCGCATCCATGCTCGCGTTTTTCTTCTGTCACCTTTTGCTTTTTTCATGGGCGGATTACAGCTACGTGATGCCCACCACTGCCGCGAACTACGTTGTCGTGCCTTTGCTCGGACTTCTTCTCCTCCACGAAACAGTCGGCTTCACTCTCTGGCTGGGCATCGCAATTATTTCCGTCGGCGTAATTTTGGTTGGCTGGTCGGAGCCATACGCACAGGAGGCGACCTAACCCGTGCGCACCGCGATTGTTCTCGCCATTGTGATTTTCTCTGGAACCATCGGAGATATTCTTGTTTCGCGGACGATGAAACGCATCGGCGAAGTAAAAGATTTTTCGCCACGTGCTCTGTTCAGAGTCGGAATTCAAGTGGCGCGTAGCCCGCTTTTTTGGTCCGGCATCCTCTTGGCGGCCATCGCGTTTTTTTCCTTCCTTGCGCTTCTTTCCTGGGCGCCGGTTAGTTTCGTCGTTCCGGCCACCGCACTTGGATACGTCGTCGGTACCCTGGCCGCCCGGTTCGCGCTCGGCGAAACAGTAGGACTCACGCGCTGGGTCGGCGTGGTGTTGCTTTGCGTTGGCGTGGCCGTAGCGTCATTCAGTGGAGTCGGCCGGGAATTGGCTCCGCACTCTGTGTATAAAACAATCCGATGGATTGTTCTCGCGCTTGCCTGCGGTCCATTTTTTTACTATTTCCTCGGAATTTATTCTGCGCGCAAATTCTTTCTGAAACAGCGCCGCAGGGGCCCGTACCCAATGGATTTCGCGCCACCCATCAGCATTCTGAAGCCGGTTCGCGGCACCGATCGCGGCGCATACGATAACTACGCCAGTTTCTGCCGGCTGGACTATCCCGAATACGAAATGGTTTTCGTCGTGCAGGATGACGAAGACCCCGCGATTCCCGTCATCCAAAAAGTAATGAAAGATTTTCCCGCCACCAAAATCCGCATGCTCGTTGGCGCGGAAGATCTCGGCTACAGCAATAAGGTCTGCAAAATGGTGCGCCTTGTTCGCGAAGCGCGCTACGACCTTTTCGTTCTCAGCGATAGCGACGTTCGCGTCGCGCCCGACTATCTCCGAATGGTCGTCGAAAATTTCAAAGATCCCGCGGTCGGTGCGGTCACTTCCGTTTTCAGAGGCATTGAAGAAGGCAATCTCGGCTCGCAACTTGATTGCCTCGGCTCGTCGATTGAGTTCTGCGGCGGCGCGCTGGTAGCAAATCAATTAGAAGGAGTTCTATTCGCTCACGGCGCCACCATGGCGGCTCGCAAAGAAACTCTTGCGCGCATCGGCGGCTTTGAAGCGCTCGTCAACAATCACTCCGATGATTTTGAGTTCGGCAATCGCATTGCAAAGCTCGGCTACCGCGTGGAAATCGCGCGCAAGCCAGTTAACATGGTTTCCGGCCCTGAAAGTTTGGGCGAATATTTGCGTCATGAATTGCGCTGGTCAATCGGACTTCGCCACGTTCGTCCTGGCGGCCACGCTGGATTGTTATTCACGCAAGGTTTGCCGTGGGCGATACTGGCCGCGCTGATCGCGCCGACACGCACAATCGCGGCTGCATTCTTGCTCGCGTACATCGTTATTCGTTTCCTTCACGTTTGGACGATTGGAGTCTGGGGACTGGAAGATCGAATCGTGCGAAAAAAAATCTGGCTAATGCCGGTCCGCGATTTCTTCGCGTTCCCCGTGTGGATCTGCAGCTTCTTCACCAACCGTATTCAGTGGCGCGGCACGCAATTCACAATCCGCAAAGGCATCTTAATTCCCGTCGAGCCGCCTCCCGCGCGCGGTTGACTCAATTGCATTTCATGAATAAAGTATACTGATCCGCTGGTGAGGCACTCAATTGTGCCTGCAATTTCGGCGGATTTTTTGTCTCCCTCGGCTGGGAGGTCGTACAATCGGCAGTACATCAGATTCTGAATCTGATTATCCTGGTTCGAGTCCAGGCCTCCCAGCCAAATTTTGTTCCAGTAACATAAACATTCCTGTCTGTGTGCTCGCATTCTTCACTCCGAAACTCTCGTCGACAGACGATCATCTCGACTCACAAACAGGACGGATTCCGCGCGGATTAGCGTGCCAAATTTACCCTCGATTCCGCAAATCATCGCAGCCCCAATCGCGCGAGTGCGCCCAATAAATTCGGCCACCACCACAGCTATGAATATGCCCTGAAATAGTGCAATTCCGGCGCAATCCCGCATCAGTGTCAAAACAAAGGGCTTATAAGTCCTTTGTTTTGACACTGATGCCGGAAACGACCGGCCTAACTCCTTTGTCTTCATACTGATGCGCAAAACAGGGGGGAGGGGGTGGGTAGGATGTTTACATTTTAGTTACTCCCCTGCCAGAAAAATCCGACAGTCCAACTTTTAGGAAGGAGTAATCCTCAAAATATCGAAGGCCACTTCAACTTTCCGATTCGGGAAATCTTTTTGAATTTGATTCGTCACTTCTTCAATTGTCAGCGCACCATTTTTTCCATTTAGTCCGTGCGCATCATCCATCAAGATCACATGCGCGTTTATTTTGTGCCGCAGAATCGCATCCAATTCCACTCCAAGTCTTTTCTTATCTCCTTGCTCACCGGACCATCCGTAGTAACCAGCGTCCAGCCAAAATAACGCCGGTTTCTCCAGCGATTTCAGCAATTCTGGAAGCGCGATTTGACTATCGCCCTGAATTATTTTGATGTGAGAATATTTCGCGAGTTCTCGCGTAGCTCGCGCTGCAAGTTCTGGACTGTACTCGATGGAATAAAGTTCGTCGAACCGGGATTTCATCGCGGAAACCATTTCGCCGTAATACGTTCCGGTTTCAATCAGAATTCGCAAGCCAAATTTCTGTCCATATTCTCGGACGGTTCTTTGTTTCAGCAGGTGCGGAGAGCGCTGCGGTTTTCCGCGCAAAACCCAATACAAGTAATCAGGGTAATGTCCCAGCGATTTCACGGTGGAATAAAATGGCGTTCGCCGCAGCAGTTTGCGAAATGCTTTCAATGATCCTCGCTCTCAAGAATTGTAAACTGTAATCCCGGAATTCCGCATAGCGTTGTAACATGCTTACGCGCTTGGCGAACACATCATGCGTTTTGCGATTCTGTCAGGAGATTGTTTTCGATGCGTCTTTCAGTTTGCATCATTACCCACAACGAGGAAGAGAATATCGTCCGCACGCTGAACAGCGTGCGTGGAATCGCGGACGAAATTATCGTAGTGGATTCGCACAGCTCGGACGGCACTGTAACACTGGCGAAATCTTGCGGTGCGATAGTTTTCGATGAGGATTGGAATGGTTTCGCCGCGCAAAAAAATTCCTGCATCGCGAAAGCCAGTGGAGATTGGATCCTTTCTCTCGACGCCGATGAAGAAGTAAGCTCCGAACTTGCGTCCAGCATTCTCACGCTGAAATCTTCACCTTCCGCGCCGCAATTCAACGGTTATTTTATGGCGCGTAGAAATCTTTATTTGAACAAATGGATCAAGCGCGCCGGATATTATCCCGATCGCAAGCTCAGGCTCGTTAAGCGCGAGTTCGCCAAATTTGAACTTCGCGCTGTTCACGAAGATATGAAGATGTCCGCGAACACCGGGATTCTGAATGGCGATCTGATCCATCACGCTTACACGGATCTGGAAAAATTCATCGATCATGCCAATCGCTACTCGTCTCTTGGAGCGCAGATGGTCGTCGATGAACGCCCGGTAGGATTCAGCGTCGCCAATATTGTGTTTCGTCCGGCGATCAATTTCGTTTACAGATACATATTTCGCGGAGGATTTTTGGATGGCCATGAAGGCCTGCTGGTGCATCTAACACACGCGTCTTATGTAAGTTGGAAATTCAGCAAAGCTTGGGAGCTTTCAAAGAGCAAGAACGTGAAGTAAACGCCGGAACTGAAATTTAGTTCAAAAATCCAATCGCGAGCAAATCAACTTCATGCCACTCGACGAACGAACCGCGGAAGACCTTCGACTGCAAGAATGG
>DASYNR010000026.1:0-7089 GCA_036008485.1 Candidatus Acidiferrales bacterium
CTCATCGAAGCGGCTTGGATGGCTTAATCTGAACGAACAAATAGATCAAAAAAGCTACGATACTGATGCCAAGCACGGCATTCAGTATTCTCTTCCAGCCTGAAAGTTCCGATGATGGTGATAGAGCGCGCCAAAGCAAGATCGGACCGGCGACAAGTATCAAGCCTAGACGCGCAGCAACTACCAAGTATGCTATCCAACGCCACATGTCATAGGCTCCTCAAAACATTATTCCTGAATCCCGCCATTCCATCCTACTTGTTACTCCCGCGTCCCCAGCGTAAGATGATTGTTCGAGATTCACGCGCAAATGGCTACTCCTTTCAACATTCTGCCCAGCGGTTCCGTTCCCGGCATGCCCGTGCCGTCGCCCAACGCGCATCCGCGTCCGGACTGGCTGAAAGTTCGCTTCTTTGGTGGAGAAAATTATCAGGATCTGAAAAGCATCATGCGCACGCTGGGCCTGCACACCGTTTGCGAAAGCGCGCGCTGCCCGAATATGGGCGAATGCTGGGATCATCGCACCGCAACTTTCATGATTCTTGGAAATATTTGCACGCGCACCTGCGGATTTTGCTCCGTTCCTTCGGGAAAACCGCTCGGCCCTCCGGAAGAAGACGAGCCGGAGCGCGTGGCCGAGGCTGTCGCGAAAATGGGTTTGCGATACGCCGTGGTAACTTCCGTGAATCGTGACGATCAATCCGATGGCGGCTCCGCAATTTTTGCGCGCACAATTACAGAAATTCGCCGGCGAGTTCCCGGATGCCGCGTGGAAGTTCTAATTCCCGATTTTCGTGGCGAATGGTCGGCGCTGGAAACTGTTTTGGAAGCGCGCCCCGACGTGTTGAATCACAATATGGAAACCGTGCCGCGGCTCTATCGCGAAGTTCGCAAAGGCGCGATTTACGAACGCTCGCTGGAATTGCTGCGCCGCGCGAAGGAATTTTCCGCGGAGATCCCCACAAAAACCGGAATGATGCTGGGCCTGGGCGAAACGCGCGACGAAGTGATCGCTGCAATGTCTGACCTGGCCGAGCAACATACTGACATCCTCACGCTAGGCCAATACATGCAGCCGGATCGCGAACATCTGCCCATCGTGCGCTACGTTCACCCCGACGAATTTGCCGAGTACAAACAAATCGGCGAGCAAATGGGATTCAAGCATGTTGAGTCCGGCCCGCTCGTGCGCTCCTCGTACCACGCGTTTGAGCAATCCGAATCCGCGCGAAGCTAGGCTTCTTTTTTCCGTCGCAAATCGCACTCGCAATTCGATTTAAATCGTATAATATCGGTTTCCTGGAGGCCGCCATGCGCCCAACAGAATTACTTTCTCCTCGCGAAGCTGCCGAAGCGCTCGGCGTTAGTTATCCAACTTTGAAGCAATGGATTTATCGCGGGAAATTAAAAACCGTAAAGACCGCTGGCGGACATCACCGAGTGCCGGCACGCGAAGTGGAAAAATATCTTCCGCGCGAAGAAGACGACCGTTCCGCGCGTACTCGCTTTCGCCGTACCAGCGGACGAAATCAACTCGTCGGAAAAATTGTGGATCTGAAAATTAGTGGATTGCTGGCGCAGGTGAAGCTCAGCATCGGTGGACAGCAGATCACTTCCATCATTACAGCCGAGGCCGCGCGCGAAATGGGTTTGCGCAAAGGACAAACCGCCGCCGCACTCGTGAAGTCCACCGAAGTGATGATCACGCGGGCATAAAGTGAGTGCGCCCGCCGCAAATTCGCCACAAGCTCCTCCGCCCGGCTTCTACAACTGGCTTCGCAGCCGCGTTCGATTTGACCGCAATGAATTTTCCGGCGCGTTCGGCGATATCGGCACAGATTTTCCGTTAATCGTCGCGATGATTCTTGCCGCGGGCCTGTACATTCCGAGCGTTCTGATTTGCTTCGGCGCGATGCAAATTTTTACTGGACTGCTCTACGGCATGCCCATGCCCGCGCAACCTCTGAAGGCCATGGCGCTTTTGGTAATCGCGCAAAAATTAAGCGGCAACACTTTGTATGGCGCGGGCCTCGCCATTGGAGTTGTGATGCTGCTGCTCACCGTCACCGGCTCGATTGACTGGCTTGCGCGCGCCGTGCCGAAAGTTGTTGTCCGCGGAATTCAATTCGGACTCGGCCTGCAGCTCTCCTATCTCGCCCTGAAAAATTATATTCCGGCCGACGGCTACTGGGGCTACGCGCTCGCCGGAGCCGCATTTCTATTGACGATTCTTCTTCTCGGCAACCGCCGCTATCCTCCAGCGCTTTTCGTAATTGCGCTCGGAATTATTTACGGAGTGATTTTCAAATTCGCCGGCAGCGTTCCCAATCACGGATTCGGCCTCCGCCTTCCGCAGTTGCACGTTCCCATGTGGCATGACATTTATATCGGCTTCATCCTGCTGGCCATTCCGCAGATTCCGCTTTCACTCGGCAATTCCGTTCTCGCCACGCGGCAGGTGGCCGACGATCTTTTTCCCGAGCGCCGCGTCACCGTGAAAAAAATCAGTGAGACATATTCCCTGATGAACCTCGTGAATCCTTTTTTCGGCGGAATTCCCACCTGCCACGGTTCTGGCGGCATCGCTGGCCATTACGCATTCGGCGGACGCACCGGCGGCTCCGTAATTATTTACGGCATGATGTATTTGGTCGCCGGATTTTTCTTCAGCCCGGGTTTTGAAAAAATGGTTCAGTTGTTTCCGCTTCCGGTCCTCGGAGTCATCCTGATCTTTGAGTCACTCGCGCTGATGCGCCTGGTGCGCGACACCATGTTCGTTCCCGACGATTTCGCAATTGTTCTGCTGGTGGGATTAATCTGTTTCGGTATTCCGTACGGATATGTCGTCGGCCTGGTAATCGGAACCGCGCTGTATTATTTGCTACCCGATCGTCTAAACGGAATGAGCCGTTAGCGCGCCCCGACCATTCCCAACCCCTCCCTCACCAAAGCCTGCACTCGCGCCTTACTCGCGCTCTCCGACCCAGGCAACTCCTTCGCCAAATCTTCCGCCGCATGATAACTCACCGCCGCGCGCTCGTTCCTTCCGAGCAGCGCATTCAAATTTCCAATGAACAACGGAAAAATTGGATTCTGCGGATACTGCGCCGCCAGCGGCTCCATAACTTTCAGCGCGAGTTCATATTGCTGATCGTAGTAACGCAAATTTTTGGACAAATAAAATCGCGCGTCCACGCCCGTAAGCTCGCCATTAACCATTGCGTCTTCCAATTGCTTAATGCCCAGCAGTTTATCGCCGGCCGGCAGCCCCATGATTGCACGCAGCACTCGCGCGATGCCCGTAAGCGTATCCACGTAATAGTTGTACAAACCCAATCCGGTTTTCGTATCCGCCAGCGACGGATCCATTTCCAGCGCGCGCATCAAATGCGTCCGCGCTTTCACTGCAGCCTTGGCCGTCGCGCGATTTTCTTTGCGAATTCCCAGCATGCGAACTCGCAACACGTATCCCATTCCCGCATAGAGATGCATCTCCGCGGTTTCCTTCGCGCGCAATTGATTTTCCGCCAGCTCCGCAACTTTATCGGACAATGCAAGATACGCGTCGTCGCCCGCCGAAGGTTCGTGCTTCCAAACGTCAACGTGATTCCATTTGAATTCCAGCGCGCCGCAATAAATCCGCCACCACTGCGCCTCCGCCTCCAGCAAATATCCCAACGGATATTCCGGACGCGAATTTTCCATCCGCCGCGCAATCACAATCGCCGTTTCGGCATTCCCGCGATACAGCGCATCCAAACTCTCATGCGCTTCTTGAGGAAAAACAGACCGTGCGGCTGGCGCGGTTGGCGCCGCAGCCGCGTGTGATCCTTGCGCAAAACTGGCGCTCGGCGCGCACAGCCACAACATTGCGAAGCACGCAATCCCGCCAAGTAGATTCTTCAACATCACGCAGCATTCTACTTCAGTCCTAACCTCCGCTTGGAAATCACATTGAAATCAGCGTTACTGTTTCGCGGGCCGACTTTCCGGCGGAACAATTCCATTCATCCGCAAATATTCCACCATTTGCCCGAAGTGATTCATGTCGTGCGCCACCACATCTTCTGCGAAAGAAAGCCGCGTTTTCTGCCACTCGCTCGGAGTCGGAACGGGTTCAACAACGTTCTTCGCATCAATTGTCGCAACAGCCTTGTGCAACGCCGCAAAGGAACCGTTCAGGTATTCCATGATCTCCGCTTTTGTTTTTACGGATTCGGGCCCCGTCTCATTTTCCATTTCCGCCGTCGGCTTCTGCAAAAGAATCAGCGCCGCCATCCGATAATTATTTGCCGAAAGATGTTTCACCTGTTGCGCGAACGTCCTCACTCCCGCAAATTCGCCAAACGTTTCAGGTGGCGCGAACGAATATTTCTCCGCGGGCATCGCATCAGCGCCCGCCACCACCAGCGTTTCCACCCGCGAGATCCAGGAATCCAAAGTTTCCGCGATGGTGCGCTGCTGGGGCATATTGCTCTTCTGCGCAAACACTCCAACACTGCATGCGATCAATATCGTCGACGCGAGAATACATTTCGTTTTCATGGGTAATTTTCCTTTTGGGACAGCAGCCTTCCTTGCGCCACCAGCCCTATGAAAAGGCTACGACTTCAAGTCAGCTTTAAGTCAAACGGTATTCTTGGAATAGTTGGGATGGCTGAATTTCCCCGGCATTCTTATCGAAGGCGGAGTATCTCCGCGCGGAAAGACTGCATCTACCCTAAAATACGAAAATGCCCCTCCTGACTATTTCGGATGTCGCGCGGCAAGTCGGACTGCGTCCGTCCGCGATTCGCTATTACGAACAAATCGGCGTGCTGCCCCGTCCGCAGCGCGTCAGCCGGCGAAGAAGGTACGACGATGCCGCTCTTTATCGCCTCGCCACTTTGCAACGCGCGCGCCAAATCGGTTTCACCCTCGACGAAATTCGCAAATTGTTTTTTGGATTTCGCAACGGCACACCGCCTTCCGAACGCTGGCGAAAACTTTCGCAACAAAAACTCGCTGAGCTTGAACAACTCGTTCACTCAATAAAAGTGATCCAACTAGCGCTGCAAAATTCGGGAAAATGCGGATGCGCCTCTCTGGAAGAATGCGGCAAGGGACTGCTGCGGAAGCAATGTGGAAAAAGAGCTGCAAAGCGCGGCGCAATTTTTCGTTTCAAGAATAGCGTAGATTTGAATCTTTAACAGCCAGCTTGTTCCAGATCAAACCTAGGGCGATACCGACGACAAGCACGATGACGGAATCTGCAATTACACCCTTCCATACAAATCCCTCGCCGCCGGCGAAGCCGCCTTCGTGGAAAAGCGTGAACGGAATACCATCCGGTCGAAAACAATCCGAGCAGGTGCCCATGCGCGCGAAGTGAAAGTTATTTGCTATACCAAGCGCACAAGCCGAGAACAGGAGACAAACGCCATACCGTTCGGTGGTCGTAATTCTTCGTTGTGCTCTCGCTTCGGCCACTAACAAACTGTGGACCCACCAGGCTACAGCGGCCAACCCGGAGTCTATCGCCGCATCAAATATTGCCTTTAGCGAGAAGCCAAGCAGGAACTCGGTCAAAAAAGACTCACTGTGGAAATGAAGCGCGCTAAAGCCGCGCCAGACCGCCGTCCCCTCCCATCCCAGAAAACCAAAAGCATTATAGAACTCGGGAAAATATTTGGCTCCGATAATCGCAGCAATAGTAACCGCCTTCAGAAATCCATAGCATCCCCAAATCCAAAGCCAACGCTTTCTGGTCCTTGTCAGCCAGCCCAGTGCTTGCCACTTGAATCCGCCCCAGCAGATAAGGAGTATGAATGCTAGGAGAAGGGACCCGAAGAGCCACGTATCGAGCAGCATGTGCAAGATCCACATTGGGTTTCTGCCCGATAGTTTATTCGACCAGAGGGATCAGCTCAACCGCACGGCTCGTCACACGTAAATTTCCTCGCCGCAATGCTATCCTACCCACTCGCTTTCCCAGCGAACGCCAACCGTGGCCCACTCAACTCCACTATCATCTTCTAACGACCACTCGCTTGAGCGCGGCCTCGGCCTGATGCCCGCCACCGCGCTGAACATGATTGATATGGTCGGCATCGGCCCATTCATCGTGGCGCCGCTGGTGATTACCGCCATGGGCGGCCCGCAGAGTTTGCTCGCGTGGGTTGCGGGCGCGGCGCTCGCATTACTTGACGGCTTTGTATGGTCCGAACTAGGCGCGGCAATGCCGGAAGCCGGCGGCAGTTATGTTTTTCTGCGTGAAGCGTATGGCCCCGGGAAGTGGGGCAAACTTTTTTCATTTCTTTTAATCTGGCAAACATTGATTCAGGCGCCTCTGGTTGTCGCATCCGGTGCAATAGGATTTTCGCAATACCTTACATATCTAATTCCACTCACCGCTCTCGAACGCAAAGCAATTTCCGGCGCGCTGGTAATCGTGCTGGTAATTTTGCTCTACCGGAAAATCACCACCATCGGAAAAATTTCCATCCTTCTTTGGACGGGTGTGATTGGCACCATGGCCTGGGTAATTTTCGGCGGCGCAACTCACTTCAGCGCGAAACTCGCGTTCACTTATCCGCCTGGTGCGTTCAGCTGGTCGTGGATTTTCTTCGCGGGGCTTGGCGCGGCCACAGTGAATACCGTTTACAGTTATTGGGGCTACTACAATATTTGCCAGCTCGGCGGGGAAATTCGCGATCCCGAGCGCAACATCCCTCGCGGGATTTTTCTCTCCATCGGCGGAATCGCAATTCTTTATCTGGCCATGCAAACAAGCCTGCTCGGCGTTCTTCCGTGGCGCGATGCCGCAAAATCAGATTTCGTAATCAGCGCTTTCATGGAGCACATTTACGGCGCGCGCGCCGCGCAAGGCGTGACCGTAATGATTTTATGGATCGCGTTCGCATCATTATTCGCCGCGTTGTTGGGATACACACGCGTTCCCTACGCCGCAGCCCGCGACGGCAATTTCTTCGCTGCTTTCGGACGCGTGCATCCCACTAAAAAATTTCCTCATGTATCCTTATTAGTGTTGGGCGGCGCGGCGTTCGTCTTCAGCCTGCTGTTCAAACTGGGCGACGTAATCAAAGCCAT
>DASYNR010000027.1:0-3762 GCA_036008485.1 Candidatus Acidiferrales bacterium
ACGCGCCAGGCAATTATGGATACGCGCCGCTGCCTTCTGTGGCTTGCGCAACAGGGCTATCAAAAGCTCGGCTTGGTCGGCACAAGTATCGGCTCCGCGGTTGGCAGCATCACGATGTGTCATGACACGCTGGTCAGCGCCGCGGCATTTCTGCACGTCTCAACTTATTTTGGAGAAGTTGTGCGGACCGGAATGACGACCGCGCACGTGTGGGAAGGTCTGCGCGCAAAAGTGAGCGCCGAGGAGCTGCGGTATTTCTGGTCGCCCGCCAGCCCCATGCCATACCTGCACAAAATGACAAACTCCGGCCGGCCATTTCTAGCCATCGGCGGACTTTATGATCCTTCGATGTGGCCGGAATTCACGCTGGAAATGTTCGCCACGCTTCGCGAATTAAAAGTGCCGCACGAAACCGTGATGCTCCCCTGCGGACACTATTCGCTGGAACTTTTTCCGTACAGTTATTACGCAGCATACCGGATGGGCAGCTTCCTGTTTCAAAATCTTGCTTGATGTAAACGGAAGACTCCGCCAAAATTGCAGGGAACGAAAGTCACACTACCCTCGTATAGTCCAATGAGGTGCAGCCAGTGAACTCCCTCTTTCAAGACATCCGCTACGGCCTCCGCACGCTGCTGAAGAATCCCAGCTTCACCGTCGTCGCCGTGTTGGCGCTCACGCTTGGAATCGGAGCGAATGCCACCGTCATCACTCTGGCCAATTCCATCCTGTTCAAGAATCTTCCCTTTGCCGATAGCGAACGAATTCTCTACATCTCGGGCGTCAATCGCTCGAACTCTCAGAATATCTTAAACATCTCGCTGTCTGACTATCGAGACTTCGCCGCTCAAACCAGATCCTTTCAATCCCTTGGCGCATTCAGCTACGGCACCGCAAGCCTCGCTGACGGCGGCGGTTTTCCAATCGAGTATCGCGACGCGAAGATTACCGCGAATGGCTTCTCGGTGATCGGCCAAAAGCCAATCATCGGACGAGATTTTCTTCCTCAAGACGCGCAGTTCGGCGCACCGCCGGTAGCAATTCTCGGTTACGGCATATGGGAGACGCGCTACGCCAAAGATCCCGCCGTCATCGGCAAAGTGATTCACCTGAACGACGTCTCAACCACTGTGATCGGTGTGATGCCGCGTGGCTTTTCATTTCCCGACGAAAATGGGCTGTGGCTTCCGCTGGTTGTCACACCCGATCTTGAGCGCCGCCAATCTCACCCGCTTCGCCTTTTTGGGCGCTTGGCTCCCGGCGCAAACCTAAAAACTGCCAACGTCGAAATGGACGGGATTGCTCGCCGTTTGGAAGCCGCCAATCCCGACACGAACAAGGATAGGGCAGTTGTCGTCCAAACATTTAACGATGCTCAGTTCCGTGGCCAAATCCGTGTCGTTTTTCTCGCGCTCCTCGGCGCGGTCGGATTCGTACTGCTGATCGCCTGCGCCAATGTCGCCAATCTTTTGCTAGCGCGCGCCGTAAGCCGTTCGCGTGAGATTTCCGTTCGCGTTGCGCTCGGAGCCAGCCGGTGGAGAATCGTCCGGCAGCTTCTGATTGAAAGCCTGATGCTTTCGGCGGCCGGAGGGATTATTGGAACAGCGCTGGCATTCTGCGGTGTGCGCATCTTCGACCGTGCGGTAACCCCGAACGGAAAGCCTGCATTCCTAATTTTCGCGATGGATTACCAGGTGCTCGCGTACATCGCGGTGCTCGCGCTTGGAACTGGAATCTTGTTCGGTCTGGCTCCCGCGCTTCGTCTTTCAAATCTCGATATTAACTCCACATTGAAGGACGGCACGCGCGGTTCCGGAAGTGGGAGACACTCACGCTACCTTTCGGCAGCGCTGGTCGTTTCCGAAATGGCGTTGGCGGTGGTTCTGCTGTCTGGCGCGGGACTGATGATCCGCAGCTTTCTGAATGTGGCCTCCAAACCGATTGGAGTCGATTCTAATAATGTCTTGACGGCTCAGATCAATTTGCGCGGCGCCAAATACAAGTCAACGGATTCTCAACTCGCGTTCTTTCAGCAATTGCAAACGCGCCTGCAGGCGCTGCCCGGCGTCGAATACGCGGCGCTCACCTCACGCCTTCCCGCCGGCGGCTCAGTCACCTACAACTATGAACTTGAGGGCTCTCCCGCGGCCGACGCGCGCACTCGGCCTGAAGTTGAAGCGATTGTCGTCACCCCGGATTATTTCCCCGTGATGAAACTTTTTCCCGTGCAGGGGCGCAGCTTCACGTCCCAGGATGGAATTTCCGGCGTTCCGGTCGTTATCGTAAATCGGAGCTTCGCCGAGAAATTTTTTGCGCGGCAGGACCCGCTCGGCAAACGGCTTCATGTTGTGAAGCGCCATTTCGACGCAACCGGCGCCGCAGTGGATGAAATTCAGCCATGGCTCACAATTGTTGGAGTTGTCCCCGACGTCATTCAGGAAAGGATTGAAGATCCTGCGGTTCCGCTGCTTTATTTTCCGCTTCGTCAGGAGCCGCAGTCCGGATTTTGCGTCGCGCTTCGCACCAGTGTTCCGCCCGGCACGCTCGCCAATTCACTGCGCCGCGAAGTGCAATTGGCTGACGAAAATCTTCCGGTGAATCAGCCGGAGACTATGGCCAATCTCCTTCTCCAACGCAGCTGGCCATGGCGCGTCTTCGGCAGCATGTTCGCCATCTTCGCAGTCATCGCGCTGATTCTCGCAAGCGTCGGACTTTACGGCGTAATTGGGCACTCCGTGAGCCAGCGAACTCAAGAAATTGGCGTGCGCGTCGCGCTCGGCGCGTCATCCGGAAGAATTTTGCGCCTGGTGTTTGTGCAGGGAATGCGTCAGTTGGCGATTGGAATGGCCATCGGACTTGCGGCCGCGTTTGCCGTCACACGCGTGGTCAATGGACTTCTGGTTGGTGTCTCGAGCACAGATCCAACAACATTTGTGATCGTCGCGGTGGTATTGCTGGCCGCCGGAATTCTCGGCTGCCTGATCCCGGCGCGCCGCGCCGTCCGCGTGGATCCGGTGATCGCGCTGCGCCACGATTAACAGGCGAATCGCTATTGCTTAATCGTGAGCTGCACCCAGCCCGGCCCCGGTGATCTATCGGCGTTCACAGTTTCTCCCGTTGCCGGGTTGCGCCAGTAAGAACTTTTCGGCCCGGTCGAGACATCGTGTTCGTTCCCGAATGGATCGACCGTCGGAGTGACTCCGTTAATCACGTTATCAAAAGCTTGAAATTGACTCTGACGCTGCGCCTGTCCGCGCTCGAATTGATTTACTTGATTTTGCATCGCCTGCATTTTCGCCTCGAATTGCGCCACCTGTTCGGAAAGTTGCCGCATGCGCGCCTGCTGGCGTTCACGCTGATACACGAGTGCCTGCTCGTCCAACTGTTTTTGTTTCTGAATCCATGCGGGGCTTAGCACAAAAGTTTTTTCGGAATGCTCGATGATACTTCGCGTGTCGGCTACTTGGGCGTCAGGAGCGACGTAGCTGACAAGATTCGTCACCGTCCACAAACCTCCCGCAGGGGCGGTTTGCGAAAACACGTAAGCTATTCTCGCGCCTTGCGAGCCGGCACATGAATATGTCGCTTCTCCATCGGAAGTTTTGCTCTCCGAATTACTTCCTCCCGCTGGCTCAATCGGCTTGGCAATCGGCGGGAGACTGCTTTGCTTCGGCGTCACACTCGTGCACACGCGCGCAAATCGAACCTTTCCGTACGCCGTGGAAAATTCCTGTCCGGTGCGGTATCGCGCCACGCGTCCCT
>DASYNR010000028.1:0-42466 GCA_036008485.1 Candidatus Acidiferrales bacterium
GTAACTTTGCGCGAGCAGCGGCTTGGCGCGGTGGAAGCAACTACACTTCTGCGAAAAGTTGTGGAAGAAATTGATGTGGCCATGTTCACGTTTGACGGCACGCAACATTTGCGCGTGGTGAATCGCGCTGCGGAAAGATTAATCGGATTGCCTTCGGAAAGAATGCTGGGTCGCACCGCCGCCGAATTGGGATTGGCGAGTTGTCTGGAAGGCGAACCTGCGCGGACGCTTGAAATTAGTTTTCCTGGAGCGACAGGACGATGGGGAATGCGTCGCAGCACATTTCGCGAGGGCGGACTGCAACACAATTTGTTGGTGCTTTCCGATTTAAGTCGTGCGCTGCGCGAAGAAGAACGCCAGGCATGGCAGCGCCTGATTCGAGTGCTCGGTCATGAATTAAATAATTCTCTCGCGCCGATTCAGAGCGTCGCGGAAAGTATGGAAAGTCTATTGCGGCGTTTACCGGTGCCCACTGAATGGCCTTCCGACGCTTCCTCAGACATGCAAAGTGGATTCAGTATTATTCGCGCGCGTTCCGAGGCGTTGGGAAGATTCATGGGCGCGTATGCGCGGCTGGCTCGGCTTCCTCAGCCGCAGCTTGGCCCGGTGGATGTTGCGCGATGGATCGCGCGAACAGTGAGCCTTGAGCAGCGACTGAGCGTGAGTGTAGTTCCCGGCCCGCGATTAATTATTTCCGCCGATGGCGATCAACTCGATCAGCTTCTGATTAATTTATTAAGGAACGCCACGGACGCTGCACTGGAAACACATGGCGGAGTGCGCGTTGGCTGGACGCGTAGCGCCGATGCAATTGAAGTGTTTGTGGAAGACGACGGCCCCGGACTTTCCAACACGGCAAATCTTTTCGTGCCATTTTTCACAACGAAACCGGGCGGTTCGGGAATTGGTCTTGTTCTAAGCCGGCAGATTGCTGAAGCACATGGCGGAAGTTTGGCCCTTGTGAATCGCGTCGATTCGCATGGATGCCGCGCACGGTTGCGCCTTCCCATCGATGTGCAATAATTGAATCTCGGAATCATCCGTGCTGACCTCATTAAAATTAATCAACGCAGAAATTATTAAATGCCGGAAATGCCCGCGTCTAGTGCGCTATCGCGAAGAAATTGCGCGCACAAAACGCCGTGCGTATCGCGATCACGATTATTGGGGCAGGCCCGTTCCAGGACTCGGCGATCCGCACGCGAAATTAATGATCATCGGGCTTGCACCTGGCGCGCATGGATCGAATCGCACGGGACGAATGTTCACAGGCGATCGCTCCGGCGATTTTCTTTATCCGCAACTTTATCGCGCTGGATTTGCAAATCAGCCCACTGCGATTTCGCGTGGAGACGATCTCAAGCTAATCAACGCGTACATCGGAGCAGTGGCGCGTTGCGCTCCGCCGGACAACAAACCAACTCCCGCGGAAATAAATAATTGTTTGCCGTATCTTGAAGCGGAACTCGATTTGCTGAAGCCGCGCGCGGCGCTAGCGCTCGGCCAAATTGCCTGGACACATTATCTTCGCGGACTTGTGCGCCGCAAACTTATCCCACACGCATCCGAATATAAGTTCGGACATGGCGTGCAATATCAATTGCCCGGTAGCCTTCCAAAACTATTTGGTTCCTACCATCCGAGCCAACAAAATACGTCGACGGGAAAACTAACGCCCGCCATGTTTGCGGATGTGTTGCGGAATATTCAGCGCTTTCTAAAACAAACAGAAGCAGAGAAGTAGCCCGAGATTATTCGTAGTGCAGCGCCACAATTGGGTCCACTTTAGAGGCGCGCCGCGCGGGTAAAAATCCAGCAAGCACCGTTACCGCCGCGAGAATCACAATTCCCAACGAAAATGAAGCTACATCAGTGGCACGCAGTCCATAGAGCTGGCTCGAAATAAAATGCGAAGCTCCGACGGCAGCAGGAATTCCCACCGCCAGGCCGATTAATAGAAGCGAAAGCGTGTCGCGCAAAACCATCCACAAAATATTTCCGCGCTGCGCGCCAAGCGCCATGCGTACGCCAATTTCATTTGTCCGCCGCGCAACACCCTGCGCAACCACTCCGTAAAGTCCCACGCACGCCAGCAGCAACGCGAGCCCGCCGAAGAAACTTACCAAGCGCGCCGCAAGCTTCTGTTGCGTGAAAGTTTCGTCAACCTGTTCGTGCAAAGATCGCACGCCGGTAATCGGCAGCCTGGAGTCTTCCTGAGCAATCGCGGCGCGAACCGCGGTTGTTGCGGCCGCCGGATCTCCAACTGTCCGCGCTTCCACTTCCGCACTCAGCGCGAATTGCGATTGGTCCTGCAATAATGCCGGGAAAACTGTTTCCTGAACCTTCTTCTCGTCGGCACTTTCAAAGTGCGCATCCTTCAACACGCCGATAATTTCGTAGTCGCCCGAAGATTTTTCATCGCCAAATCCAAACCGGTGGCCGATGGGATTCTGATTCGGGAAAAAGTGGCGTACGAACGCTTCGTTCACCATAGCCACTTTCGGAGCGCCCGCCGTATCCTGCAACGTGATTTCTCTGCCGAGCAACAACTGCATTCCGAGAGCGTGCGGATAATCCGGGCCGACGAAAACTGTTTGAGCGCCGGTATTTTCATTTTCCTTTGGTTCGTAACCCTGCACGCTCAAAGTGCTCGTGCTGTTGCTGCCTCCCAGCGGGCTGTAGGAGGCAAGCGTCGCCGATTGCACTCCGGGCAACGCGTGCAGCCGGTCGTATAGTTTCCGATAAAGCGCGCCGACCTCCGTCGGTTTATATCCGGCAAGCCGCGGATTAATGCGCGCCAGCACCACGTTTTCCTGATTGAATCCGAGCGGCTGATTTTCCAAATTCAACAAGCTGCGCGCAAAAAGAGTGGCTCCAATCAGAAGCACCAGTGAAAGTGCAATTTGCCCTACGACCAGGCCCTGCGTCGTGCCGAATTTTCTCCCGCCGCCAGCCACGCGGCTGCTGCCCATTTTCAGCGCGGTCACCAAATCCGTACGGCCCGCTTGAAGCGCGGGCACCAAACCAAAAATAATTCCCGCCACAAGTGTGATGCCAACAGTGAATAGCAGGATGGGAATATTCAGCGAAGTATGTAGCGGCGCAGTACCCGCAAGGAATTTCACTAGCGCCTGCACGGCCCAATGCGCCAGCAACACTCCGAAGGCCGCGCCAATTGCTGCGAGCATCACGCTTTCTGTGAGCAGTTGGCGAATCAGCCGGGCGCGGCTGGCGCCGAGCGCCAAACGAACCGTCACTTCGGCTCTACGCGCCACCGCTCGAGCGAGCAATAAATTCCCAACATTCGCGCAGGCAATCAGCAGTACCAGCGCCACAACAATTAGCAAAATATGCAGCGGCTCAGAATAATGGAACCGCAGGCCGGAAATTCCCGCGCCGCCATCGAACAATTGAACTTTATTCTTCGCGAGGCTTGCTTTATTTTCGGCCGATGTCTGCGAACCGGCTTTGCTGATCAGAAGTTGTTGCAATGCGATTGTCGTGGCTTCCTGTGCCTGCTGGCGAGTTGCTCCGGGACGCAGCCGGCCTAACAGCGAAAGCCAATATGTATCGGTGCGATCCAAGAATGACGCGCGCTGTTCAATCTGCGGCTGAAAATTCAGCGGCAACCAATAATCGGGCGGACGGCGCACGTGCTCGCCAAAAAATTCCGGCGGAGCCACGCCAACGATTGTAAATGCCGTCCCATTCAGAATCGCTACTTTGCCGATCGCGTTCGGATCGGAATGAAGGCGCTGCTTCCAATATCCGTTACTCACGACCGCCGCAGGATTTGCATTTGGCTTATCGTCATCCTGCCGCAGACTGCGCCCGATTGCCGCGTCAACTCCAAGTACGTCAAAATAATTTCCCGAAACCAGATGAACGTTCGCACGCTGAAGCGGTCCCGAATCGCTGTCTCCGGAAAAATGCACTGTGACCGGATCTTCTCCGCTGCGAAACGCACATAGCGACTCAAACGGAAGCGGCTGCTTCTTCAGAAATTCGTACGATTCATTTGTAAAAAGATCCCAAGCGGAATTCGGAAGAGTACCCGTCGATGTGCCTTCGCCAGCGCCGTCGGAAAACAGCACCAGCAGGGATGGCTCACGCACCGGCAGGGATTCCAGCAATACGGCGTCAAACAAAGTGAAAATGGCGGTATTCGCGCCGATTCCCAACGCCAAAGTGAGCACGGCGATGGTGGCGAATGCGGGCCTGCGAATCAGCATCCGCAGACCGAAAATAATATCCTTCCAGAGAGATTCCACGAAGTACCTCCAGTTCCGGAGATCGCGCGTTCAACTGAACACTTAGACGCCGCGGCGTGAAAATCGTCTGAGGCGAAGCCCAAACGCAATACCCAAAATCTATTCGTATCTCAGAGCAACCATCGGATCGACTTTGGTCGCCCGTCGCGCGGGAATGTAGCAGGCCGTCAGCGCGACTGCGGCGAGAAAAATCGTCACTCCGAGGAAAGTAATTCCGTCCACGGCCCCGATGCCGTACAAAAATCCAGAAAGGATCCGGGACATCGCCACGGCCGCAATTATTCCAATCGCCGATCCAATCGCCACTAGTTTTCCGCTCTGCATCACCAGCAGACGAACCACGCCGCCCGGTTGTGCGCCGAGCGCCATGCGGATTCCGATCTCGCGCGTTCTCTGTGTAACCGCAAAAGCTGTAATGCTCGTGATTCCCACGGATGCAAGCAGCAGCGCCAGCAGTCCAAGAGCGGCGGAAAGCGCCGCACCAAGCCGCGAAGGCCAAATCCAATTTTCGACGTTTGCAGAAATCGACGCCGCTTCCGCGGGCGCGGCATTATCCTGTTCGTGAGCAAGCGCGGGCAACGCGGCGGTGAGCGTTTTCAGATCACCGGTGGAATTGACAAGTATCTTGAATTCGGAATACTCAGTCGCATTTTCTTTCGTCGCCGGAAAATAGAGATACGGCAAATTGGCGGACCACAAATAAACGTTTCGCACATCCGGCGCAACGCCGATCACTTCGCACAGCGGCGACTTGCGGCCCGTCCGAATTCGTTTTCCCACTGCTTCTTCGCCCGGCCAAAATTGTTTTGCGAGAGACTCGTTCACGATGGCGACGCGCGCACCGTTCTGAATATCCTGCGGAGTGAACGTTCGTCCACGGAGTAGATGAATATTCAACGTGTCGAAAAATTCCGGCGAGACAACGTTGTAGTTCATGATCGGCACGGGCTGTCCCGGTGGCGGCTCGTGTCCTTCAGCCATCGCTCCCGTTTCAGCAAACGATGTGCCCAGCGGCACGGTTGAAGAATAAGCCGCGCTGCGAACTCCGGGCACGGATTTGATCCGCTCGACGAGTTGCCGGTCGAAGCTCATTATCCGGGCGGCGTCATATCCGCGGACCCGCAAGTCCACGGAAAGCACCGCGACGTGCGCCACGTCAAATCCCGGATTGGTATCCTGGGCTTTGCCCAACGCTCGCACGAGTAGCCCGGCTGCAATCAACAAGAACAATGACATCGCGACTTGGCCGGTCACCAGCAGGCCGCGCAGCCGCGATCCTTTGTGGAAGCTTGTCGCGCCGCTATCGCCACGGACAGCGATGAGCGGATCCTGCCGAGAAACTCGCAATGCCGGCAGAAGCCCGGAAATAATCCCGGTGAAAAGTGAAATTCCAAAAAGGAAAAGTCCCACGCGCCAGTCCGGCGCAACTTGCAGCGAAAGCGCTTCCGTTCCCGGCGGGTGCGCAATCTGCAAAAGAATATCCGAAGCCCACCATGCCAACAAAAGTCCTACAACTCCGGCAGCACCGGCAAGCACCAAACTTTCTACCACCATTTGGCCAATCAACCTTCCGCGCGAAGCTCCCAATGAAGTCCTGATTCCCATTTCTTTCTGCCGTGTCACTCCGCGCGCCAGTTGAAGGTTCGCTACATTCGCACAGGCAATCAGCATCACCAATCCTACGGCGGCCATAATCACAATTGCGAACGGCACCACGTCGCTTTGCTCTCTCGGACTTAGAAAACCTCCGGGCACAACTTGAATCATTGCCCGCCGCGGATGCGCGTCGTCCTTCGCGTGAAATCGCACTGCCAGCACTGACATTTCAGATTGCGCCTGCACGAGCGGCACGCCGGGCTTCAGTCTGGCGATCACAAAGAGCCATCCTGACTCGCGATCCGCGAACGGAGTTCGGCCGCCTTGCACATTCGGCGTCATCATCAGCGGAATCCACACGTCCGGAACTTCGGCATCGGCTCCAACAAAATCGCGAGGAGCGATTCCGACGACCGTATACGCCAAAGAATTCAGCGTAATTGGTTTGCCGATCAAACCAGAATCGCCGCCGAATCGTCGCTTCCAGAAACCATAATTCAGAATCACAACGGGACGCGCGTTAGGCGTTTGATCTTCTTCCGCCAAAAACATTCTGCCTGCCGCGGGAGACGCGCCGAGCAAATCAAAATAATTCGCGGAGACAAGATTTGCCTTCAGCCATTCCGGCCGCGAATCTGAAGAGCCATTTGCGTTACCGAGCAGTACGTGCGCGCCCGTGTGCGCCGCCATTGCGGAAAAAACCGTATTCTGAGCGCGGCTATCCGCAAAATCGGGGTACGAAAATACGCCGGTGGATTGTTGGCCTTCGGCGCCCGCGTATAGACTCACAACGCTGGCAGGATCGTGAACGGGAAGCGGCCGAAGCAACAATGCATTGAATAACGAAAAGACAGCCGTGTTCAATCCGATCGCGATGGCCAACGTAAAGACCGCCATCGCAGTGAATCCCGGACGATTCAGAAGTAGGCGTATTCCGTAACGAACATCCTGCCAGAGCGTTCCCATCGAATTCCTCCCGCGCAAGTGAGCGCCGCTTGCCGAATCACGCGAAAACTTTGAACAATTGCTGACGCCGCTCGGCCCACTGTTCGCTCGTGAAAATTCGCGGCCCGACTTCGATCATCCGCGGCAGCAAATCAAACACGGAAATCGGATCCCACTTCGCGCCAGAGCGCGTGCGGTAATTCCGCTCGTTCAGCGTGCTGGCGATCTTTGAGAACGGATGATCCTGCACAATTAATTCCAAAATCAGCACAATGCATTCTTTCTCGATGGGATTTTCTTCCAGGTGAAGACAGTCCGCCGCCACCTGAAGTCCGAACGGAACTTCCGTCTCCAAGTGTCCCGACGACCGCTCAAATCCATCCGTCGGACGTTCCCATTCAATCGCAACCATCTTCCAACCCGCCGCGGTCCTCTGATCCAAATGCGCGGAATCAACAGGACGACGGAGCACTTCGCGAATGCGTTCGAACTTCGGCATAACTCCTCCTCTTATTCGTATCTCAGAGCAACAATCGGATCCACTTTCGTCGCGCGCAGAGCAGGAATCCAGCACGCGATCAGCGCCACTACGGCGAGAACAAATATTGCCGCCGCAAACGTAACCGGATCGGCCGCGCCAACTTGATAAAGCAGGCCACCGATTAAGCGCGTCATTCCCAAAGAGACTCCCAGGCCAATCGCCAGCCCAGTACCGACCAGCGCAAATCCGCGTCCCAATACGTTGCGAAGAACGTTGCCTGAATTCGCTCCGAGCGCCATACGGATTCCAATTTCGCGCGTTCGCTGCCCAACCAAATACGAAAGCACGCCGTAGATTCCCACCCCGGCCAAAATTAGCGCCAGTGCCGCAAAAACTCCCAGCAACAACGCGTAAAATTTCTGCCCAGAAATCGCATTGTCAAACTGCTGTTCAAGCGTGCGATGCCCCACCGGCTGATCAGGATCAATATCGCGCACCGCCGCGCGAATCGGCGCGGCCAGCCGAGTTGGATCCCCTTCCGCTTTCACCACCACATACATAAATTGCATCGCGCTTTGCTGATAGGGAGTAAAAATTTCCGGCAGCGCAGCCTGTCCCAGACTGAACTGCTTCGCGCTTCCCACCACACCCACAATTTCATACGGCTGCGCGTCGCGCGTACTCAGCAAAACGCGCTGGCCAATCGGATCTGTCCCGCCGAATTCCCGTTTCGCCAGCGCATCATTAATAAGGGCGACATGCAGCGCGCCGGAGTTGTCCGAATCGCGCAGCTCGCGGCCGCGAATCAACTGAATTCCCATTGTCTTGAAATAATTTTCGGTCACTACATTCCAAACAGCGCCGCGCCTTCCTCCCGCATCCGACGAAGGCTTGCCGACAATTGCGTAGCTTTTCGTCGAGCTGTTTCCTGCCAGCGGAAGCGAAGTGATCCCACCCACGGCCACAACTCCGGGAAACGTTTTAATCCGATCGATCAGTTGTTTGAAAAAAAGCACAGATTGTTCGTTCGTTGTGTACTTGTCTCGCGGCAACACCAATTGCGTATTGATCAAAACTCCCTGCGCTTTAAATCCAGGGTCGGTCCCGCGCAACGCGAGAAAACTGCGAATCAACAATCCCGCGCCGCTCAGTAACACCAAAGACAGCGCAACTTGCGCGATCACCAGGACGCTTTGCATTCCGAGCCGCGATTTTCCGCCCGTAGTTCCGGCGCTCGCTTCCTTCAACACTGCCGACACTTGCACGCGATTCAAATTCCATGCGGGAACAATTCCGAAAAATATTCCTGTCGCAAAACTCAACATCATCGTGAACAGCAGCACTCGCGTATCCAGTCCCACTTGAACATTTCCGATGAATCCCGCCGGCAAACTGGCCACCAATACTCGAAGCGAAGGAACTGACAGCAAAATTCCACCGATGCCGCCGAGAAGACTCAGCAAAACTCCTTCAGTTAGGAATTGCCGCAGCAAACGCCAGCGCGAAGCGCCCATCGCCATTCGCAAACTGATTTCCTTCGAGCGCGCTGTCATTCGCGCCGTCATCAGACTCGCGATATTCAGGCACGCAATCAGCAAAACAAAGAGCATCGCGGCCAGCAAAATAAAAAGCGGATTTTGAAGATTGCCGGACTGAGTATTCTCGAGTGACGACACACTCACGGTCCAACCCGTGTTCGTATCTTGATGCTCGCGCTCGATCGCTTTTCCGATCGTCTCCATTTCACTGTTGGCTTGCGCGATTGTTACGCCGTCCTTCATTCTCGCTACCGCGCCATTCGACCGGTCGTTGCGGTCTGACATCGCGGCATTCGTCAACGCCAGCGGCTTCCACATCAACATTCCCGACGGAAAATCAAACGCCGCGCGCGCCACGCCGATAACCGTGAATGGCTTGCTATCCACTCGCAAAACTTTTCCGACGATGGCCGGATCGCTACCGAGCTGGCCGCGCCAGAATAATTCGCTCACCACCAGAACGTCGTCATTGCCCGGACGGTCGTCGCCATCCGCGAAAAATCTGCCCATCAACGGCGTCTCGCCCAGAACTTCAAACAAATTCGGCGAAACCTCCATGCCGTTCACGCGCAACGCTCCGGCATTTTCTGAATACGTAAACGCGGCAAATTGAAACAGAGACATTCCGGAAATTGTTTTCGCTTGCTGTTTCCATTCCAGAAAATCCGGCACCGAAACTCCGCCGACAAAAACTCCTTTTTGCGGGCTCTGCGAGTTCAGAAAAACAAGTTGGCCGGGATTTTTGTACACGACGGGCCGCAGCACCAGCGCGTCAATTACGCTGAAGATCGCTGTGTTCGCACCGATTCCCAGCGCCAGCGTGAGAACTGCAATGATCGCGAAGCCTGGCTTGTTCGCCAGCATCCGAAGCGCGTAACGAAGATCTTGCAACAGCGTGTGCATTAACTTCCCTTCGCCAGACTCTCTGCCTGAACGGAAAATGCGAAACTATTCGTGCCGCAACGCAACCATGGGATCCACTTTGGTTGCCCGTCGCGCCGGAAACCAACACGCAAGAATTGCCACCGCGCAAAGAATTGCCGTCACCACAGCAAACGTAACCGGATCGTCCGATTGCACTCCATAAAGCTGATGCGTCAGCAATCGCGCCGCGCCGAATCCAAGCACGATTCCCGCGAGCGCGCCCGCAATTACCGGCCGCATTCCCTGATTCAGCACCAGCCTCAGAACATCTTCACGCTGCGCTCCCAGTGCCAGCCGAATTCCGATTTCCTGAGTGCGCTGGCCAACCCCGTACGAAATCACGCCATAAATTCCCAGCGCCGCCAGCAACAATCCAAGAATTCCCAGCACGCTCGCCAGCGCCGCTGCAATGCGCTGCGCAAAAATGGAAACTCTCGTAAGCTGGCTCACGTCGTCCGACTCCAGCACTGCCACACTCGGATCAAGTAATCGCGCTTGTTCCCGTACCACCGGAATCATGGACGCAGTGCTCGCTCGCGTTCGCACCAATACGTTCGCGTCTGTTCCGCCGCCCTGCAAAAGTGGCATGTATAAAAACGATTCCGGCTCTTCCTGCATTGCGTGATACTTGATGTCCTTCGCCACGCCCACAATCGTTTGCCACCGGCCATCAAAATTTACGCGGTGACCGACCGGATCTTTCCCCGGCCAGAATCGCCGCGCCATCGTTTCATTCACAATGACCGATGCTGGCGCGACTCGGCGATCACGCTCCGCGAAATCGCGCCCGCTAACCATCGGAATTTTCATGGTCGTAAAATAATTTACGCCGACCACATTGAAATCAATTCCCATGAACTCGTCCGGCTTCGGTGTGTAACCTTCAATCGTCGCCGGCGCCCATCCTTTTCCGTTGAACCACAGCGGCGCCCATCGTTCCGCGCTGGCCGATTCAACTCCCGGCACTGCTCGCAATTTTTCGACCAGCTGATCGATAAATTCCTGCGCCTTCCATCCGCCGTAGCCGCTCGAGCGCAAATCAAACGCGAAGAGTCTTACATTTTCACCATCGAAGCCAGGACTGGCATTCAACAAATTTCGGAAGCTTCGCGCCAGCAGCCCCGCGCCAATCATCATCACCACGGCAAGCGTCACTTCGGCAATCACCAACGCTGCGCGAAAACGCCGCCGCCCGCGGGACATGCTCGAATTCCGCCCGCCTTCCTTCAGCGTATTAAACAACCCGGGCTTCGACGCTTCCAGCGCTGGCACAATTCCGCAAATCACTCCAGCAGCTACTGAGAGCATGAACGCAAATCCAAGCACACGTCCGTTAAATGCCGGCTCAAGTCCGAACGGCAAATGCGCCGGTGGCAGGAACAATGAAAGCAAATTAATTCCCCATGCCGCAGCCATCAATCCCGCGGCTCCGCCGATAAATGCCAGCATCATACTTTCCGAAATTAGCTGCTGCATCAGCCGTCCGCGTCCTGCGCCCAGTGCGCCGCGAATTGCAATTTCCCTTTCTCGGGAAAGCGCGCGTGCCAGCAGCAAGTTTGCTATATTCACGCAACCAATCAGCAGAACGATGAGCACAGCCGCCATCAAAAATGTCAGCACCGGACGCAACAGAGGCTGCGCGCCATAACTGGCCGCATATAAAGGACCAACATGCACGCCCGTGTTTCGGCTGGTATCGGGATACGTCCGCGCAATTTGCGCCGAAATTGTCGAAAGATCAGCCTGCGCTTGCTCGACAGAAACCCCCGGCTTAAGCCGTCCCATCATGTGCACAAATGTTGGGTGCCGCTCCGTCAAACTTTCGCCGGGAAGCACCACAGGCTGCTCAGCCATCGGCACCCAGAACTCCACGGCAAGCCCAACGATCGTTCCGCCGAAATCCGGCGGTGCCACGCCGATAATCGTGAATGGATGTTTGTCAAAATCCATCGTCTTGCCGGCAATCAGCGGATCGGCGCCGAACCGCCTCCGCCATAATCCCTCGCTGATCACCGCAACCGGATGCCCGCCGGGCGCGCCGTCTTCTTCCGGCGCGAACGTACGCCCCATCGCCGCATGCACTCCGAGAACATCAAAATAATTCCCGCTGACCAATTCTCCCCACGTTCGTTCGCCCTGCGTTTCATCACCGGCGCGCACGATATTGCCGATCAGCTCAAATCCAATCATGTCCGTGAAAACATTTTGCTGCGCGCGATAATCTACAAAATCGGGATACGAACTCGTGTGCAGCGCGCCGTCCGGCATCAGCGTTTCCGCCACCACAAGTTGATCGGAATTTTTCGCTGCGCCAAGGGGATGAAACAGAACTGCCTGCGTCCAACTATAAACAACCGTGCTTGCGCCAATGCCAAGCGCCAGCGTCAGAACCGCTGCCAACGTGAAGCCCGGTCGCTTTGCCAGCATTCGAGCGCCGAATCGCAAGTCTGAAATCAGTGAGAACATTCACACTCCCCGCAGGCCCATCTGCAAACCGCTTCGCACGCGAACTCACGCTACCACGACGCAAATTTTGCAATTATAAAGCGCAATTAGACTGCCGCTGCGCTCATTCTAAACGCTTTCTTTTCATTTACTTAAGTCGCCTCCGGCCGCCCACACATTCAAACTTGGCCGGATGTGGGATTATCCGTCTCGGAAACGAACATTAATGTTAAGCGTTAGTGACCCTTCCTCCGCTCTGCGCCCGTCCCACAGCACCTGCGGACCAGTCACCCAGCCACGGCTCAATTCTTCATCAACCGAAGTTCTGCCGATGCAATTTTCGCGAGCGTCGATTTTTTTCCATGTCGAAATCTCACGCTGTGGTTTCCTCAGGTCCGCATCTCACGACGGTTTTGCGGCGGAAATCCCGCGCGAAATAACGCCACGTTCTCACGCCAAATTGGACGATTTCCACGCGCCTGCGCGTCACTTGTCATTGGTGTAAGTGCTCGCTTACAATGACAGATTGAAACGTAACTTGCGGAGCCTTTGGAACGTCTTAATTTAAGCAATCCCGGAAGACGTGGATCGCAACCATTGTCACTTTTCGGAATCCAACTGTAGAATGTCTTCCGGCGGCCATAGACGAAATTGATCATTCGGCCGGAGTGCGAGTGGGTAAAAAGCATCCCCCACCAGAACCAAACGCCATTGCGAGTGGCGAGGCAACGATTCGACGATTTAAAGCCCGGAGGAAATCAAGGTGCCTGACGCTGTGCCCAACACCCCTAACACCAACGATCCGCTAAATCCAAAGGATGCTCAGAAAGTGAGTGAAACGAATACCTTTCCGGCAGGGCCAAAGGGTACCGTTCCGGCTGACACCTATCCGCACGCCGACGATCACAAAGGCAAAAAGAGTCACTGGGGGCTTTGGATTTTTCTGTTGGTGCTCGTCGTGCTCGGAATTGTTTTGTATCGGCGACACGAAGCGTCTGCAGCAGCCGCTAAAGCCGCCGCGGCAAATCAGGCTCCCCGCGCAGTGCCGGTCACAACCGCCACCGCAACTAAGGGTGACATCGGTGTTTACGTCAGCACTCCCGCAACCGTAACTCCTGTTTATACAGATACGATTACAGCGCGCGTTCAAGGTGAAATCACCGCCGTGCGCTATACCGAAGGCCAAATGGTCAGGAAGGGCGATCCGCTGGTTGAAATTGACTCGAAGCCTTTTCTCGCGCAACTAACTCAAATGGAAGGTCAACTGGCTCACGATCAAGCGGTGTTGGATGAAGCCAAGATCGATCTCGAGCGCTACAAAGCGGCGTTAGCAAGGAATGCAATTCCAAAACAATTGCTCGACGACCAGCAACAGATCGTTCTTCAGGATGAAGGCACGGTAAAAAATGATCAGGGTCAAGTTGAATCCGTGAAGGTAAATATCGCCTACTGCCATATCACTTCTCCGATTGACGGACGCGTCGGCCTGCGTCTGGTTGATCCCGGCAATATTGTTCAGGCCACTGGAACCACGGCGTTGGTAGTGATCGCTCAACTCCAACCGATCACCGTGATCTTCAGCATCGACGAAAAATATCTGCCGCAGGTTCAATCGCAGCTGAAGAAGGGTAGCAAAATGCCGGTCGACGTAATGAACGCCGACCAAACTAAGAAGCTGGATTCTGGATATATTCTAACGATTGATAATCAGGTTGATCCCACCACGGCGACGATCCGGTTGAAGGCTATTTTCCAAAATAGCAATTTGGATCTTTTCCCTCAGCAATTGGTCTACGCCAGATTGCAACTCGATACGGAACGCGGAGTGACACTCGTTCCCACCAACGCTATCCAAATGAACTCCAACGGTTCATTTGTGTACGTCGTGAATCCCGATCAAACAGCTTCCGTTCGCGTCGTAAAGCCCGGCGTAGCGGATAATAATCTGACCGCCGTGGACGGAGTGAATCCGGGAGACGTCGTGGCCACAAACGGATTCAACAACCTGCAGGACGGCTCAAAAGTTTCCGTCTCAAACGGTAATAGCGGCGGCGGAAATTCCGCTTCGACGGCTGGTGCGTCTTCCGGAGCGAAAAATTCGTCTGGCAATGGTTCAACAGCTGGAAGCGGCAGCGGCGCCGCACATCCCAAGGGTGGTAAGAAGAATTGAATCCGTCTCGCCCATTTATTCTTCGACCGGTAGCAACCTCACTGCTGATGGGCGCAATTCTGCTCGCCGGTTTCGTGGCCTACACACAACTTCCCGTTTCCGCATTGCCTGAAGTTGATTACCCCATCATTCAGGTCGTTACTTTTTATCCCGGCGCCAGCCCCGACGTAATGGCTTCCGCCGTCACCGCTCCGCTCGAACGGCAATTCGGCCAGGTTCCCGGCCTGAATCAAATGACGTCCACTAGTTCCGATGGAAGCTCGGTGATCGTTCTGCAGTTTGCGCTTGAGCTAAACATCGACGTAGCCGAACAGGAAGTCCAGGCCGCCATCAACGCCGCGCAGAGCTTTCTGCCAGCCGATCTACCGAGTCCTCCTGTCTATAGCAAAACAAATCCGGCGGACGCGCCAATTCTCACTCTCGCGCTTTCCTCCAGCACCATTCCGCTTTCTCAAGTTGAAGACCTCGCCGATACGCGGCTCGCTCAGAAAATTTCCCAGCTACCGGGAGTAGGTTTGGTCAGCATCAGCGGCGGCCAAAAACCGGCTGTGCGCATTCAAGTGAATCCCGCCGCGCTTTCGTCATATGGAATCAATCTGGAAGATGTTCGCACCGCGCTGCAACAGACTAGCCTCGATCTCGCGAAGGGTAATTTTGATGGCCCCCAGCAGGACTATCAAATTGACGCGAACGATCAGCTTGAAACCAGCAAGGACTACCAGAAAGTCATCATCGCCTACCGCAATAAAGCGCCGGTGTTTATTTCCGATGTCGCCAAAGTAATCGACGGCGTCGAAAATGAGAAGCAGGCCGCGTGGATGAACACTACCCCCGCGATCATCGTCAACATTCAGCGCCAGCCCGGCGCAAATATTATTCAGGTAGTTGACCGCATCTCCGCGCTCCTGCCCCTTTTGCAAAGCAATTTGCCTGCGGCCGTTCAGGTGAAAGTCCTCACCGACCGCACCATCACAATTCGCTCGTCGGTGAAGGACGTCGAATTTGAACTCTTATTGACCGTCGCGCTCGTCGTGATGGTCATCTTTCTTTTCCTGCGGAATATTTCCGCCACCATCATCCCCAGCGTCGCTGTGCCGCTTTCACTCGTAGGCACTTTTGGCGTGATGTACGTCGCCGGCTACAGCCTGAACAATCTCACTCTCATGGCGCTCACAATTTCCACGGGCTTTGTCGTGGATGACGCGATCGTCATGATCGAAAACATCGTCCGCTACATTGAAGAAGGAGAAAAGCCGCTCGAAGCCGCCCTCAAAGGCTCCGAACAAATCGGCTTCACCATCGTTTCGCTGACCATTTCTCTAATCGCCGTGCTCATTCCGCTGCTCTTCATGGGAGATATCGTCGGCAGGCTATTCCGCGAATTCGCAATCACGTTAAGCGTCACCATTCTTGTTTCGGCGGTGGTTTCCCTCACCCTCACCCCGATGATGTGTTCCAGATTGCTTCGCCATAAACCCGATTCACAACAAGGGCGCTTTTATATGGCGTCCGAGCGCGCCTTCGAGCGCATCATCGCGTTCTACGGCAGAACATTACAGTGGGTTCTGAAGCATCAGACTGCAACGTTGATGGTAGCTGCTCTCACTCTCGTGGCCACGGTCCTTCTCTACATTATTGTTCCGAAAGGATTTTTTCCAATTCAGGATACCGGCATCATCCAGGGAATTTCTCAGGCGCCGGAATCTATTTCCTTTGACGCGATGGCCGCACGTCAGCAGGAATTGGCAAAGGTCATTTTGCAAGATCCCGCCGTTCAGGATCTTTCGTCTTTCATCGGAGTGGACGGCACAAACACCACCTTGAACAGCGGCCGCTTTCTGATTGACTTGAAGCCTCTCGACGATCGCAAAATTAATGCGTCCGACGTGATCCGCCGCCTCACGCCTCAACTCGAGAAAATTGACGGGATCACGCTTTACATGCAGCCCGTGCAGGATTTGACGGTGGAAGATCGCGTCAGCCGCACGCAGTATCAATACACTTTGGAAGATCCCGACCCCGTCGAGCTAAGTCAGTGGACCGCAAAATTGGTCAGCAAGCTGAAGCAGATGCCGGATCTTCAGGACGTTGCAACCGATCAGCAAACCACGGGTTTGGCGGCGTCGCTCGTAATTGATCGCGTCACCGCTTCGCGCATGGGCATCACTCCCAACATGATCGATCAAACTCTCTACGACGCTTTTGGTCAAAGACAGATTTCGACCATGTATACGCAGTTAAATCAGTACCACGTGATTTTGGAAACGATGCCGCAGTTTCAAAGGAAACCCGGCGCGCTCGGCGATATTTACGTTCGCTCCACCACCGCCACCACCGTTCCATTGACGTCCTCAACGAACGGCAGCATTCCAGTGGTCACATCCTCTTCAAGCAACGCATCGCCGGCGCCAACGGCCAGCTCTTCGCTAGTCCCTACCAGTTCCGGTTCGCCGCTTCCGTCCGCGGTCATCAACCCAAGCGGCGGCGCAGTTCCGCTCGGCGCATTCACTCACTTTGAATCGAAAACTGCGCCACTTTCTGTAAATCATCAGGGACAATTTCCCGTCGTAACAATTTCATTTAACCTCGCGCCCGATGCGTCTCTCGGCGAAGCCACTAAGGAAATCGACAAAGCTCAGCAGGATATCGGAATGCCGTTGAGCATTCAGGCCGCGTGGCAAGGCACCGCCGCGTCGTTTCAGGCCTCGCTCGCGAACGAACCCATTCTGATTCTCGCCGCGCTGGTCACTGTTTATATCGTGCTCGGAGTTTTGTACGAAAGTTACATTCATCCCATCACCATTCTTTCCACGCTGCCTTCCGCCGGCGTGGGCGCCATTCTTGCTCTCTTAATTTGCGGCCAGGAATTGAGCGTCGTCGCTCTCATCGGAATCATCCTGCTCATAGGAATTGTTAAAAAGAACGGCATCATGATGATTGACTTCGCACTCGAAGCCGAACGAAAAGACGGTAAAAGCTCGACCGAAGCAATTTATCAGGCCTGCTTGCTCCGTTTCCGTCCCATCATGATGACCACCATGGCCGCTCTGCTCGGCGGACTTCCGCTCGCCCTCGGCACCGGTATCGGTTCTGAATTGCGGAAGCCTCTTGGGATTTCCATGGTTGGCGGACTAATCCTGAGCCAGATTCTCACGCTCTACACCACGCCCGTCATCTACATTTTCTTTGACAACCTCGCCCAGCGATTCACCAAATCCCATAGGAGCACCGCGCGCCAAACAAATCCGGCGTCGGTCCCGGCCGACTAACTATGAATTCTTCATCACCGCCAGAACGTTCCGAGGATCCCAAAGCCGCCGACAACTTTGTCACGGGACTGAATCCTTCCGCTCCTTTCATTCACCGCCCAGTGGCCACCAGTCTTTTGGCCGCTGCCATCGCTCTCGCGGGTATGGTTGCTTTCAAAATTTTGCCTGTCTCTCCACTTCCTCAGGTGGATTTTCCAACCATTTCCGTTTCCGCAAGTTTGCCCGGAGCCAGCCCGGAGATCATGGCTTCCTCCGTCGCCACTCCGCTCGAACGCCAGTTCGGCCGCATCGCCAACGTCACGGAAATGACGTCAACGAGCGCCCTGGGCTCTACCAGCGTCACCATGCAATTTGATTTGAGCCGCGACATTAACGGCGCGGCTCGCGACGTTCAAGCCGCCATCAACGCCGCTCGAAGTTATTTGCCGAAGAACTTGCCCGCGAATCCCACCTATCGAAAAGTAAATCCGGCGGATTCGCCCATAATGATCGTGGCGCTCACTTCAAAAATTCTGGATCGCGGCGCGCTCTACGATGCTGCTTCCACGATCATGCAACAAAAACTCTCTCAGGTGGAGGGTGTCGGCCAGGTAAACGTCGGCGGCAGTTCCCTGCCTGCCGTCCGCGTCGATATTAATCCCACTCGATTAAACGGTTATGGCCTCGGACTTCAGGATGTTGACACCGTCTTGACCGGCCAAAACGCAAATGTTCCCAAGGGCCAGCTTTCGATCGGAAACACCACAGCCGACATCACCACCAATGACCAGCTCCTGAAAGCCGCATTCTATAAGCCTTTAATCATCGGCTTTCACAATGGCGCGGCTATCACTCTTTCGGATGTCGCCAACGTAACCGATTCCACGGAAAATCTTCGCGCCGCCGGATACGTCAATGGCCAGCCCAGCGTTTCCTGCATCATTTTCCGCCAGCCCGGCGCAAATATTATTGATACCGTCGACCACATTCGCGACGCTCTACCCTCGCTGAAAGCTTCGATTCCCGCCGCGATTGATCTCACCATCGTCATCGATCGCACCACCACGATTCGCGCGTCAGTTAAGGACGTTGAGCTGACTCTGGTGATTTCCATTTGCTTGGTAATACTGGTCGTATTCGTTTTTCTCCGGAATGTTCGTGCCACCATCATCCCCAGCGTCGCCGTTCCTCTTTCGTTGATCGGCACCTTCGGCGTGATGTACCTCCTGCACTACACCATTGACAATCTTTCATTAATGGCGCTTACCATTTCCACCGGATTCGTTGTGGATGACGCCATCGTCGTCGTCGAAAATATTTCCCGATATCTCGAACACGGCGCGGATCCTAGGAACGCGGCGCTCAAGGGCTCGAAGGAAGTCGGAGCCCTCGGCAACTGGCCCATGCAAGCCGCCCTCAAAGGCGCGCAGGAAGTCGGCTTCACTGTCTTCGCCATCAGCATGTCCTTGATCGCCGTGTTCATTCCAATTTTGATGATGGGCGGCATCGTCGGCCGGCTGTTCCGCGAATTTGCGGTTACTTTGTCTGTGGCGATTCTTGTTTCGCTTGTCGTTTCTTTAACGCTCACTCCCATGATGTGCTCCAGGCTCCTGAAGCCGCATCGCCCGCAGGAACAACAAGGCTGGGCCTACAGACTCAGTGAGCGCGGATTCAATTGGGTCCTCAGAATCTATGAAGACACTTTGACGGTGGTGCTGCGCCATCCCGCCTTCACGCTCGTGGTTCTTCTCCTTACCATTTCGCTGAACGTTTATATGTTACATGTCGTGCCGACAGGTTTCTTCCCTCTTCAGGACAACGGCACACTCGGCGGAGGCATTCAGGCGCAACAGAGCATTTCATTCCAGGCCATGCAGGGAATCGCTTTGAAGTATGTGGATATCGTCAAAGCTGATCCCGCCGTCGAAAACGTAATGGGATTTACCGGCGGCCAGGGCGCCATTAACACAGGCAACATGTTCGTCGGTCTCAAGCCTCTCGACGAACGCAAAATAAGTTCCAGCGATGTGATCAACCGTTTACGCCGCAAACTTTCGTCCATTCCCGGCGCAACGGCTTTCATGCAAGCAGGACAGGATCTGCGTATCGGCGGCAGACAAAGCAATGCGCAATATCAGTACACAATTCAAAGCGACAATCTTGAGGATCTCGTCACCTGGGGCCCTACACTTCTTCAGAAGATGAAAGGAATTCACGGCCTCACCGACGTCAATTCCGACCAGCAAAATAGCGGCCTCGAGGCGGGCCTCACCTACGATCGCCAAACCGCTTCCCGGCTGGGAATCACTCCGCAGCAAATTGATAACACGCTTTACGAAGCATTCGGCCAGGCGCAAGTCTCCACCATGTACACCGCTCTGAACCAATATCACGTCGTAATGGAAGTCGAGCCGAAATTTTGGCAGGACCCTTCAGGACTGGCCACCGTTTACATCCATCCTTCTACCGGCGGTGAAGTTCCTTTAAGCACCGTCGCAAAGTTCGCACCCACCACCGCGCCGCTCTCCGTAAATCATCAGGGACAATTTCCATCCGTCACCGTCTCGTTCAATCTCGCGCCCGGCGTATTCCTCAGCGATGTTCAGCGGGAAATCACGGAAATGCAGCAGAACATCGGCATGCCTTCCACTATTCGCGGAATGTTTTCTGGAACTTTGGCGGCGTATCAGACATCTCTGGCGTCCGAACCCTACCTGATCATGACCGCGCTGATGGCCGTCTACATCGTCCTCGGCATCCTCTACGAAAGTTATATTCATCCGATCACAATTCTTTCCACCCTGCCATCGGCCGGTGTGGGAGCCGTTCTCGCTCTCTTACTTTTCAAAATTGATCTCAACATCATCGCGCTCATCGGCATCATCTTGCTCATAGGCATCGTAAAAAAGAATGCCATTTTGATGATCGATTTCGCGCTCGCCGCCGAACGCACCGAAGGCAAAAATTCTAGAGACGCCATCTTCCAGGCGTGTCTGCTGCGCTTCCGTCCGATCTTGATGACCACCATGGCCGCGCTTTTCGGCGCGTTGCCATTGGCGCTTGGAACGGGAACCGGCTCGGAACTTCGGCGCCCGCTCGGTATCACCATTATCGGCGGCTTGATTGTCAGTCAGATGCTCACTCTCTATACCACTCCCGTCGTTTATCTCTATATGGATCGCATGCGCCTGTGGTGGGAACGGAAGCATCATCATCAACAAGATGCCGCGCCCGCTCCGCAGGAAAGTTTGGGATGAAGGGGAACGAAAACTTCTCGATGAATCGCACACTGAAAATGAATTCGCCATCATCCAACCGCCGGGCTTCCTCACGCGGCACTCTGCCGGTCTCACTAATATTAGTGGCCGCCTTCGCTCTGCTCGCGGGCTGCACTGTCGGACCGAAATACAATAAGCCCCCCGTCGCCACTCCTCCCGCATTCAAGGAATCCGAAGGCTGGAAAGTTGCGCAACCCAGCGACAGCGCCATCAAAGGCAAGTGGTGGGAAATGTTCAACGACGCGGAACTCAATGCGCTTGAAGAAAAAGTTTCCGTCAACAACCAGAATATCGCTTCCGCTGCCGCGGCGTATTTCGCCGCGCGCGATCAGGTAAAAGAAGCTCGCTCGCAATTGTTCCCAACCGTCACCGTATCGCCCAGCATCGGCAATTCTCGCCAACCTCTCCCAGCGGGTTCTACTTCCACAAACTCCGCCATCCAGTCTTCCTTCTCGCTGCCTTTTGACGCCACATGGCAGCCGGATTTCTGGGGCAAAGTGCGCAATACCATCAATGCCGCCGCCTTTGGCGCTCAGGTAAGCGCCGCGGATTTGGAAAACGTGCGCCTCGCTGCTCAATCCGAACTTGCCGTGGATTATTTTCAACTTCGCGGACAGGATTCGCTCACAAAACTTTTGGATTCAACCGTAATCGCGTTTCGCGAATCGCTCGATCTCACCAAAGCTCTCTACGAAACCGGAATTGATTCCGACGAATCTGTCGCGCAGGCCGAAACTCAGCTCGAAGAAACGCAAGCGCTCGATACAAATCTCGGAATTCTTCGCGCGCAACTCGAGCATGCCATCGCTCTTCTCATCGGCCAGCCCGCTTCCACTTTTTCCATTCCAGTTGCGCCTCTGACCACCACGCCGCCGCCGATTCCTCTCGGCCTGCCCTCCGATCTTCTCGAGCGCCGTCCCGATGTCGCCGCCTCCGAGCGCAGCATGGCGCAAGCTAACTCACAAATCGGCATCGCGACCGCGGCGTTCTATCCCACCGTTACATTGAGCGGCTCAGTCGGCCTCAGCAGCACTTCGTTCACAAGTTGGTTCACCTGGCCCAGCCGTTTCTGGTCCGTCGGCGCCGGACTTTCCGAAACTCTCTTCGACGCAGGATTGCGCAAAGCCACCGTCGATCAATTCCGCCAGCAATATGACGAGACCGTGGCCAACTATCGCCAAACCGTCCTCACCGCTTTCCAACAAGTCGAAGACAATCTCGCCGCGCTTCGCATTCTCTCCGTAGAAGTTGCGCAGCAGGATACCGCCGTCACTTCCGCGCAAAGAAATCTCGTTCTCGCCACCGATCGCTATCGGCTCGGAATCGATCCCTACCTCAATGTGATCACCGCGCAAACCTCATTGCTAAGCAATCAGCAGACAGCAACCTCTCTGCGCACCCAACAAATTACCGCCAGCGTCCAATTAGTCGAAGCTCTCGGTGGCGGTTGGAACGCCTCTCAACTCCCAACTCCCGCCAGCATGATCACGAAAGTTCCGTAGGACGGTCGCTGTAGGGGCGCTGCTTGCTGTTTACCCTGAGCGAAGTCGAAGGGCGCCCTCTCCCGAATCTGCACGTGCATAAATCGGCACGCACCGCCGATTCCGCCTCCTTCCTCTTCCCGGGAACTACGTATACTTCGCCGGGGTCTAACCGTTCATGAAGTTTCCGTCATCACTGCGTCCCGGAATTGCGGTCCTCCTCGCAGCGATTGCAATCTACGCGATCCCAATTCGTTGGATTGAAACGAGGCGCTTCACGCCGCTGGATGTGCCGTTCTCTGCCTCAAACGGGCATTTCCGTACCGATGAATTCAAAATAAATCTAAGTGGCGATTACCGTGTTAATTTTTATCGCCCTTACGACGGGAGCCCCGAATATTCAAATTGCCCTGACGACGCGACAAGCAACACCAAATGGACTGTGTTTAGGAATGGCCAGCCTGTCACCGTCTCCGTTCCGCTGGCTCCAGGTATCCAACCGTGGCGTCGAATCAATTTCTTTCGCGCCAGTCCTGGATCGTACTCAGTTGACGTCGAAGTATTGCAGGGCGCGGAGTGCCTAAACGTCGCCAGGATGCAGTTGGTCGTGTCGACATTTAACAACTTTCAGGACGTGCTTGATTTGTTGTGGGACTGCTGCGTCTTCCTTGCCGGAGTCGGAATCGTCCTGCTAATTCTCGCAAAACCGGTATCGTTCGGCGAACTGCCAAATAATCAAACTCATGAGCTAACGCCGATTTCTCAATCGTCAGGCTACTTGCGCAGTTTCGGCTTCCGAAAACGCCGGCCGATGCCGATCTTCCACCGCATACCGGATTTCGGTATGATTTTTTTCTTCGCGATGATCTCCACTTTAATCATCATGATCATCTTAACGACACACCATTCGGTATCGATGGGCATTAAAGCTCGCCTCACAAGACCCACCGGATTCAACGTGAATATAGATCCAAGGAACAAGCCACTACTTGTCTGGATCGATGCCGACGGCAAGTATTTCCTGAACGAAAAACAAATCACTCGCAATGATCTGGGAAACGCGCTGAAACGTGAACTCGCCCGGCGCGCCGAACCAACCGTCTATTTTGAAGCCGACGGCAACGCATATTTTGGCGACGCCGCATTCGCCATGAGTGAAATTAAAAACGCTTCTGGAAAACTCGTCTGGCTCACACCAAAAACAAGATTGGACTTTGACGCGCAATCAGCCGCTTCGCAAACTTCCAACAAATAATTTTCACAAGTCTTGGCCATCGTAAGGGCGGGCTGTCTACCCTGAGGTACGAAGGGCCCGCCTCCAATCGCCCAGAATAAACCGCGCAAAAAACACAACGGGCGCATCCCCAATGCCTCGCGAGTTGCCTTTCAAGTTATTCCTTGACTCATTATCAAATTCTTGCTACTTTTGAATCGGAGAAGAACTGTCTACCCGCGCCAACCTGCGCGGGTTTTTTGTTTTCCGCCCTCTCCAATTCCCGAACCAGCACGCACACTTAAACGATCCGTCTCTTCGCGGTCTCGCTTTTCTCAACGTTCTTCCTCTGCGTACTCTGCGCCTCTGCGTTGAGAGCACTTCTTGCTACACAGGAAATTCGCGGTTACGCGATCCGAAACCTCAACGCCCGGCTCGCATCGCGCGCCCTGCGCCGTGCCTAGCACCGGCTTCCAGCCGGCAACTCAAATTCTCAATTCGTGACCGATTTTCCCCTAACCCCTTTATTTGCAATACATACACCGCTTACCGCTCTAAGTCCTTTATTTGCAATACATACAGAAAAAGGGGGAGGGGGGAGTATCGCAGATTAACAATAACTGGGAGGCAATACAAAAATGTCACCAAAACTTACAAGGTCGAAGTACTTCAGAACCGCAGTCCCAGAACTGGATCGGTGTCTTTTCATCTCAGCTCACGGCAGGCGCTGCGCCAATCCCCACATGGGCGCCTCCAATAAATTCTGTATGGTGCACCAGCGTCACGTCGAAAAAATCAATGACGCCGAACTCCAATCCATCTCCGACGAACTCTTCTCCGGCGCCCCGGAACTCAGCACTCGCGAAGAACTCGGCCGCGTCATGGCGAAACTCTTCACTCTCATCGCCCAAAAACGCGTCTCCAGACACGACGGCGCTCTTCTCGCCTACGTCGCCAGCCTCCTCCTCCAAACCATGTTGCCAACGACCGCGCCCCCAGAACTTCCTCAAAGAGTCATCTGGGACATCCCACTGCTCACCCCATCCGAACTAGCCGAATGCGAAAACATCAACCCGAAATTTCCGAACGGAACGTAACCGCGCGAAATGTTCGCTCCAAAAAACACAACCGGCGCTTCGACCCTTTCGGAATCGACGCGCCGGTTATGCTTGGGTTGAGAGAGAAACTTTTTTAGTGATGTCCCGAAGAACCGTGGCCGCCAGAACTTCCATGCGAACCGCCGGAGCTTCCGTGCGAACCACCCGAACTTCCACCGTGCGTTCCGCCACTTGATCCGCCACTCGATCGCGGTGGAGGAGGCGCCGAATTGCCACTCGGGCGCGCTGGCGGCAACGGATTGCCACCATATGTCGGCGGCCGGCTAGGTGCATAGTTCCCATTATATGTTGGCCGCTGCGGCGGTGCCGGCCGATTGTATTGCGCGCCCCCAACTACCGGCCTTCGCAAATCCAGCGGAGGCCGCGATCCGTTATTCACCGTGTTGTTGCCTGGCGTCGTGCGATTCGGTTGTCCCTGCGTAGGTGAATTCGCCGGACCGTTAAATCTCTGCCATCCGCCGGAATTCGGCGAAGTGGAATTGTTCGGCCGATCAGTTCCTTGTCCTTCAAATGATCGCGAAGCAGGCTGTCCGTTCTGCGTTCCGCCTCGATTCGCGTTTACGTCATTCTGCCGACCCACATTACCCGGCGTCGCATTTCCCGGCATCGAACGCACCGGCTGACCGGAGCTGCGATGAATATCATTTGTCGGAACATTCAAGCCGCTGCTGCGCATTCCCTGCTGCACTCGGCCTGCCTGTTCATTAAATGAGTTGAATGAATTACGCTGCGTGGTCTGCCGTGAATTGCTTCCAAAGAATCGGGTGTTCCCGTTGTTCCGGATCGATCCCGGATTCGCCGTACGGTTTGTAGCCGAAAGACTTTCGCGCGTCGGCACTGCGGGCACTCCGCCGCTAGTGAAACGTGAGTTCTGAAATTGCTCTGACGAAATTCCGCGGGTGTGGGCCACCGCGCCATGTCCGAATTCGCCGGACCGTTCCGAGTTCACGCCGCGCAGAATTGCCGGATCGCGTTCCGCTTGACGGAAATTTGAGAACCGTTCGTCAAATCGTCCATGCAAAGGACCAAACGCTCCCGGAAAACGGCGGCCGAAATCTCCGCCAAACCGGAACGTAGCGAAGTCACGGAATCCGAAGAAACCAAAACCAAATCCAAATCTGCCGTACCACGGGAAGAATGGATCGCATGGCCCGATCGGCAGCCATCCAATCGATCCGAACCCAACTCCTACTCCGCCAAATCCGAAGAAGGAAACATATCCAGGTCCCCACACAGGACGAACGCCGCGTTCTCCCGGCCACCAGCTCCACGCGCCGCGATTTCGGAACCATCGCCCGTAGTGATATGGGGCCCATCCCCATGACTCGTTACCAACCCACGTCCATCCGTAATAAGGTTCCCAAACCCAGTTACCGTCGCTGTAAGGAGACCAATCCTGATCCTCATTGTTCGGAGTCCACACCTGCCCGTAATCCGGCACGTCGCTCCACTGGCCGTTGCGATCCAAATCGTTCGCGCCGGTATACGTCTGGTCCACGTGATTCCATGCCGCTGAATTCTGAATCGTGTTGTCACGATTTGCATTCCATGTATCCCATTCGTCAGCAGCAGGAGGATCCGATGTTTGATATTGCGCATCATCCGTCGCGCCGCGAATCGTGATCATCTGTCCGGCGGCTACATTGGTACTTCCTTGCGAAGTTGAAATTTCCGCTTCGCCGCGCCGCACAATCACAACTGTTTCATTCGCTGAATTCACTTGAATCCGGATTGAACTTTCGCGGCTCGGATGAATTCCAACATTCGGCGTATCAAGTTCCACGTCCATCTCAGAGCCCTTCAAAATCGTATATTGCACAAGGCCTGAAGCGATTTGAATTTGAATGCGATTTTCCGTCAACGCGGTAATGTCCGCTTCTGTGTGACCGGAAAGCCGGAGCATGTTTTCGTTATCGATTTGCAATTCAGCTGAGCCGGCTGGCGAAGTAGAAACTTTGTCGCCCGCCATCACAGGAGTGTTCAATGTTATTGCAACCCAATCGCCAGAATCCCCGCGCTGCGTTGACACATCTCCGCGAAGCAAACTCACGCGCGCCACGCCTTGCGGCGGCACTTGCTGATCGTCGCCCTGCTGATTTGGCTGTTGAGGTTGGTACGGTTGCTGTGGTTGGTTCGGAAACTGCTGCGGATTCGTATTTGGATATGCTTGATTCTGCGATGGCGGTGCGGACATCGTCGGCGGCGCACTCTGCGCGCCAGCCAATCCCACCGCAAGCCCGCTCGCCAATGCCAGAACGCCAAGAACTCCCAATGTTCGTTTCATGGCCCACCCCGTCGCTTGCTTCCCCGTTCGCATCGACTGTGCCTCTCTCAAGCTCATAGCAATGGTTCCCTTAGACATATATGCACAGCGAGAACCAAACTCGGCGACGCGGGCAGAATTCTTCTAACTTATTGATAAACAAGGATTTACGGGAACGGACGATAGACCGAAATTGCCGTACAACGGCTCAATTTCCGGTTCCTTTCAACCGGGCCTGGTGGATTTCAACCACCATCCGACAGCCTCAAATTTCGACCAGTTCGGCGATAAGTTCAGTTCAGAGGTAAGTAAAGAGGAATATGAAAACGCAATTCGGAGTCACGCGGTCCGCTACTCCTGACCATCCGGCTCATCAGCAATTCCAATTTTCGACAGCCGGTACCGCAGCGCGTTTCGCGAAAGTCCGAGCAACCGTGCCGCCTGACTTTTATTTCCATTCGATCGCCGCAGCGATTCGCGAATAATTTCATCTTCCCATTGATCCAGCGTCACGCCGGCGGGAATAAACGCCGTCGCAGAATCGGCAGGCTTCGCTCGCTCTGTATCCAAATGAATATCGCCGGCCTCGATCACGTTTCCCTTCGCGAATGTTGCCGCGCGCTCAATAATATTTTCCAGCTCGCGCACATTTCCCGGCCAGTGAAAACTTGTCAGCAATTGCAATGCAGACGGAGAAATTCCGCGAATGTCCCGTCCGATTTCTTTGCGATACTTCGTCAAAAAATGTTCCGCCAATCCGGGAATATCTTCCTTGTGTTCGCGCAATGGAGGCACGTCAATCGGCACCACATTCAACCGGTAATAAAGATCCTCGCGAAATGTTCCCTGTTCCAGTGCCGCGCGCAAATCTCGATTCGTCGCCGCGATCAACCGCACATCCACTTTCAAAGTTCGCGTTCCACCCAGCCGCTCAAATTCGCGCTCCTGCAAAACGCGCAACAACTTCGCCTGCGTCGCAGGAGGCACGTCGCCAATCTCATCCAGAAAAAGCGACCCCTTGTCCGCCAACTCAAATTTCCCCGGCTTGGAAGTCGTCGCTCCGGTAAACGCGCCCTTCTCGTATCCGAAAAGTTCGCTCTCCAACAAATTTTCCGGAATTGCAGTGCAATTTATCTTTACAAACGGCCCATTCGCCCGTCGCGATCTCTGATGAATCGCCCGCGCCACCAATTCTTTTCCAACTCCGCTCTCTCCGCCAATCAAAACCGTAGAGTTCGTCGGAGCCACGCGCTCAACAGCAGCAAGCACCTCCTGCATCTTCGCGCTGCGCGCCACAATATTCGGATACTCGTACTTCTTCCCCAACTCCTCGCGCAAATTTCGATTTTCAGATCGCAGCGCGCGTACATCCAATTCCTTTTTCACTACCAGCTTTATTTCTTCCAGCGAAAATGGCTTCAGCACGTAATTATTCGCGCCGTTCCGCATCGCTTCCACCGCAGTTTCCACATTTCCGTAAGCCGTCATCATCACCACGGGAACTTCGGAATTAATTTGCCGAATCAGTTTCAGGAATTCCAAACCATTCATCCCCGGCAATTTAAAATCCGTCAGAACCAGATCAAATGTTTCCTCACGAAATAATTTCAGTCCCGCTTCCGCATCGCCGGCAGACGCGGTTGTCCATCCTTCCTCCCCAAGATTCAGCTCCAGCAATCGCCGCATCTTCGGCTCGTCTTCGACAATCAGTATCGCCGCCATATTCTCCGTTCCAATTTAAAGCTTATCGAAACATGTTATCAGGCCACGCGCGCAGACGTGCCCGCCGCCGGAAAAAATACTCGAAACGTCGCGCCCTGCCCGGGCTTAGATTCCAGTTGCAGCGAACCGTGCAACTCATCCACGATTTTTGAAACGATCGCCAATCCCAATCCCGTTCCTGCTTTCTTCGTCGTAAAAAATGGATTGAATACCTGCTCGCAAATTTCCGGCGGAATTCCCGGTCCGTTATCCGTCAACGTCACTTCAACTCCGCTGACTCCACCGCGCATCGCCGAAAATATTCCAATGCGCAATTTTCCGCCATCAGGTTCCATCGCTTCATACGCATTCAGCGCAAGATTCTGAAACACTTGCTCGCACAATCTGTCATCCATCCGAACCGGCGGCAACTCCGCTGCATATTCGCGCTCGACAATTACTTTCGCATTCGGCCGCTGCGTCGCCACCGCCGCCAGCGCCGTCTCCACAACTTCGCGCACATCCCCCGGCGTCAGCTCGAGTGCCTGTGGACGGGCGAAATCAAGAAATCGCGCCACCAGCGCGCTCAGTCGGTTCGTCTCGCTCGAAATATATCCGGCAAGTTCACTCGCCAGCGGATTTGATTCGCCCAATTTTTGATGCAGCATCTCCGCTGATCCCTTTATCACTCCAAGTGGATTCCGAATCTCATGCGCCAATCCCGCGGACATTTGTCCCAGCGCCGCCAATCGTTCCGATCGCCGCGCCTCCTCCTGCACTTCCGCCAATCTCCGGTTCGTCAGCGACATCTGCTCGGCAAGCGATTGATATGCCGTGGCTCGCCGCCGAATTTCCACCGAAAATCGGTTCACCAACATCGCGGCTAAAAAGAAAAATAAAATTCGCGTCGCAAGCTCGGTCACGACATCTGCCGTCAACGCAAATTCCTGCAGCGCCGGAATCAGCAGCGAACAATACGCGGCCGACGCCAATCCCGTCCAAAACAATGTCCCCCACGTTCCAAAATAGGTTGCCGCAGTGACCACCGGCAAATAATAAATTGGATAGTACGCGCTATTGATCGCCAGCTCGCCCGTGTGATCAAGCAGCGCCGTGGCCAACAATATCTTCAGAAACACAACAAATCCGCGGCCATATCGTGGCGACCGCACCACCACCTGCCCTTCCAACAATTGCAAAATCGCAATCGCCGCCAGAATTAATTGTTTGTGGATTTCTCGTACCGGCGGCAGCACGGCCAGCCCCGCCAGAAAAATCAGGAACAGTCCTTCAATCCAACTTAAGTGAAATCCGCGCGGATTTTCGTTCTGCGCATCAGCAGCAATCCCAGCGTTTTCGCTGGACGCGGCCGTCGTTGTCGATTCAGAAATTGCTTTCTCGCCGGTCAAATTACGCACCGGGAGATTATGCGCCATAAGTGCTATTTGGCGCATTTCCAAAATAGAATTCAGCGCCAGCGCAAATTTTACTTGCTAAAATGGCCGTCAAGGTTGCTCCACATCATGAAAGGACGGTCACTGTGAAAATACTTCTGAGGGTCATGCTTCTGATATTTGCTGTCGCGATGTTTCTTCCCGTCGTAAATCAAATTCAAGCTCAAGGAAGGCATCCCGCATATTTGCACGCGCTTTCCGATTTGCGTTTCGCACGCAGCTTGCTCGAACGCCCCAATGGCGGCGAACTGAGGCAACAAGAAAAAGATGCGATCCATAAAATTGACGACGCCATCTCTGAAATTAAGCGCGCCTCCATCGACGACGGAAAAGGTCTAGCCGATCACGAACCAGTTGATGCGCATCTCCCCTGGGCCGGACGTCTTCACAAGGCGCTCGAAGTTCTGGACGACGCCCGCCGCGATTGCCGCAAGGAAGAAGACAATCCCGAAACTCGCGGACTCCAGATGCGGGTTCTTCACCACATTGACGAAGCTCACCACCACGTCGAGGAAGCCATCGCTATCGTCAACAGCCGCTAACAAAATAAAAGATCATCATCGGGCGCCGCGATTAAAAGTCACGGCGCCTGAATTATTTTCCGTTTGAAATTATTATGAAGTTGGTAGCGGTACCGGGAATCGAACCCGGGTTTTCAGGTTGAGAACCTGACGTCCTGACCCCTAGACGATACCGCCACAGCAGAAAATTTCCGGGAGAAGAATTTTCACACGTTTACAATGCGTGCGCAAGCCGCGCGCTCGACTCAGTCCTTTGTCAGCGCTCCATCCTTCATTCTCCAAATCCCCATCGGATTCCCATCCTTCAATTCCTCCGGCAATCCCGCACTGGGAAAATTTTGAAAGCACACCGGCCGCGCAAATCGATAAATCGCTTGCGATCCCACCGACGTCGATTGCCCATCCGACGTGGCTGGATACGGCCCGCCATGCACAATCGCGTGACCAACTTCTACTCCCGTCGGAAATCCGTTGAAAACTAATCTCCCGGCTTTCTGTTCTAGAATTTCAACGAGCTCGCGATACTCGCGCAAATCATCATCCGTTCCGTGCAGCGTCGCCGTCAAGTGTCCCTGCAGTCCACGCGCAATTTTCAGCATCTCCTCGCGCGTGCCGCAGGAAACCACCAGCGTCGCCGGACCGAAAACTTCTTCGCTTAATTCCGGCTCTCGCAGAAAATCCGCCGCCTCCACAGCAAACATCGCAGGAACTCCGCGGACTCCCGCTTCGCCCGCCGCGGATTTTCCTTCCGCGCTGAGCGCAACTTTCGATTTTTTCGCGCGCGCTCCAACCATTCCCGAATATGCCGACTGAATTCCCGGCGTCAACATCACTTGCGAAGTAGACTCACCAATTCGTTTGCTCAAATTCTGCGAAAAACTTTTTGCGTGTTCTCCCGCGGGCAAAAACACCATTCCCGGCTTCGTACAAAATTGCCCCGCGCCCAACGTCACCGACCCGTGCAGACCTTCTGCGATTTGTTCTCCGCGCGCCGCCAGTGCTCCGGGCAAAACAAAAACCGGATTCGTGCTTCCCATTTCCGCAAATACCGGAATCGGCGCCGGACGCGCGGCCGCCAAATTCATCAGCGCCCTTCCGCCGCGCTGTGATCCCGTAAATCCCACCGCGTGCACAAGTGGATGTTTTACCAACGACGAACCGACTTCCGTCCCGGCGTCAAATAATAACGAGAAAATTCCTTCCGGCATTTTGCACGCCCGCGCCGCAGCGAGAATCACCGCGCCGACTAGTTCCGAAGTTCCTGGATGCGCCGGATGCGCCTTCACCATAACAGGATTTCCCGCTGCGAATGCAGACGCCGTGTCTCCGCCCGCCACCGAATACGCCAACGGAAAATTGCTCGCTCCGAAAACAACCACCGGGCCCAACGGTCGCCACATCGATCGCAAATCTGGTTTCGGAGGCTTACGTTCCGCATCCGGTTTATCCAATCGCGCGCGCACCCACGATCCTTCTTCAACTAAATCGGCAAATAATCTCATCTGAAAAGAAGTTCGCGCCGCCTCAGATCGAATTCGCGGTTCCGCTAATCCTGCTTCCTGATTCACGCGAATCACTAACTCATCAACGATTCCATCGAGCCGTTTCGCGATCTCGCGCAAAAAAATCGCGCGTTCTTTTCCGCTGGCCCGGCTAAAAGATGTAAACGTTTGCGCCGCAAGTTCCGCCGCACGCTCGACTTCCGCAGCCGACGCCGAAATATAATTCGGCTCAACCGGCAATCCAGTCGTGGGATTTATGGCAGTAAATGTTTTCCCGCCTGCTGCTCCGCTGCTCCATCCAATAAATGATCGTCCGAGCAATTCCATAATTCCCCCTGGCCCAACAATTCAAGTAATTTTTGAAGAGGTTTTATCCCAACAACGCAGGCCGCGTTTTCTTAGCATGCTTCACCGCCGCGCGCGCTTCCGCTAATTCATCTCCAACAACTTCCATTCGTGGTGGACGCACGCGCGCGCTACCTTTGCCGACTTCTTCCTGCACAAATTTAATTAACTGCACGAACTTCGGAACCGTATCCATCCGCAGCAGCGGCAAGAACCACCTATAAACTTCAAATGCCTTCTCGCGTTCACCGCGCATACAAAAATCGAATAGCATCACAGATTCGCGCGGCATCGCGTTCACGAGTCCGGCGATCCATCCCACCGCACCTGCGCCGATAGCTTCCAAAATTAAATCGTCCACGCCCGCCGAAATCTGTAAACGATCTCCTAACAGCGCGCGTATCGCCGAAATTCTTCGGACATCGGCGCTTGATTCTTTCACTCCATGCAAATTTTCATGTTCCTTCGCCAGCTCTGCAATTTGTTCTGGCAAAAAGTCTGTGCCGTAGGCAATCGGATTGTTGTAAAGCAAACAAGAAAGTTTCGTCGCCTTTAGCACCGCCACTACGTGCGCCTTCATCTCGCGCCAATCGCCTTTATAAACGTACGGCGGCAGCACCATCAATCCACTACATCCGTGATCTTCCGCAGCCTTCGCCATTTTCACAGCATCAGAAGTTCGCAGCGCGGAAATTGCCGGAGCCACCGGAGCGCGATCACCAACTCCGCGCCGGCAAGCGTCAATCACGTCCAACTTTTCGTCAAATTCTAGTGTCGCGCCTTCGCCCAGCGACCCCAGCGGAATAATCGCGCTGCATCCGTTGTCCACCATCCACTTCGCGTGCTGCGCGATGAAGGCCTTATCCACTTTCAATTTGGAATCGAAAGCGGTAGTAATTGCGGGCATCACACCTTTCCAGTTCATTCGCTCTCTCCTTGGAAGTTATCTCGCACGAATTGATTATTCCTTTGCGCCGACCGACATGGTAAGCGATTCCACACGCGCCGGAAATATCGGCGGCCTCACCGACTCCGCGCGCCATCCAAAAATAAATTCCACCGCGGCGCCGCAAACTCTACCCTGACACGCGCCCATACCGCACCGCGTTTGCAATTTGGCGCTGCGCCAATCTGAATATTTCGCCAGCCGCGCATGACTCACATCCTCACACCGACAAACAAGTGTCTCCGGCGCGGCCAGCGAACGCAGCTCGCCGCGCAAAGCAAATGTTCGCTCCAATAATTTCGTAAATTTTCGCGCGGCCGCACGTTTAGAAAATAATCCACGCGCTTTCGCAACATTTCCGGTCGCAGAAAACCCTGCGATCTGGCCTTCAACTAATGCCGCTTCAACTCCGCCGATTCCTACCGGCTCGCCCGCGCAAAAAATTCCGGGCGCGGAAGTTTCCTGCATTTCATTCACGCGAACAAATCCATCGTCAATCTCGCATCCAAATAATTCTGCCAACTCCACGTTCGGAACGAGATGAAATCCGCACGCAAGATAATCGCACTTCACGCGCGTTTTAGCCTTTCCGTTTGCTAGTTCGACCCACTCCAATTTTTCCACGCCGCCGGCCGCCACCGGCCACATTCCAAAATGATAGGGCACTCCACCAAGCGCACGCCGCAGGCGTATCGCTTGCCACAATTTTGCCGGATGCAATAAAAGTATCGCTGCAAATCCGCGAACCCGCGCAGCGGGAGCCTGCTCCGCTATTAAACTTATTTCCGCGCCGGCTCGCCGCAAGTATTCCGCTACCGGCAAGAGCAGCGGGCCGCTTCCGGCGATCACTACGCGCTTGCCCGAAACGGAAAGTCCAGACTTCACTAACGCCTGCAATCCGCCCGCGCCCACCACGCCCGGCAAAGTCCATCCGGGAAATGGTAAAAATCTTTCACGCGCGCCGGTTGCAACCACCAGTTTCGCAAATTTTAGCTCCTGCGTGCGTTCCCAGGTCTCCGCAACCAGCACCTCCACCGATTCCCGCGCCACCACTTTCGCGCCATATATATAGGATACGTTCGCACGCGCCAAACGCCGGTGCCACCCGGCGGCCTCCGCCGAATGCGCGTGATCTGCCCCTCCGCGCCAAATCTGCCCTCCCGCCGCCGGATTGTCGTCGACGACCCCAACCCGCGCGCCAGATTCGCTCGCTGCACACGCCGCCGCAATTCCCGCAGGCCCCGCGCCAACAACCAGCACATCAAATTTCGTATCGAGATTTGCAGCGCCGGCCATCACTCGTCCGTCCGCACAACCATGCCGTCGTTGCAAATAATCTGGCAGCTCCGCGCATGTGCCTTGCCGTCAATCGTCACGCGACACTCAAAACAAATTCCCATTCCGCAAAGTGCCGACCGCGCTTCTCCCGTAACCGATCGCCGAAATCGCATTATTCCAGCCGACAGAATCGCCGCTGCCACACTCGTCCCAGCGCGCACATTCACATCCGCGCCATCCACGGAAATTTTCACGTTCTTAGTTGTTTGCGGATTCATGAAATTTTCTGCCCGGAGCATACGGGGCGCGCGGAATCGCGGAATCTCTTCCTAAAATTTCATCCATCAGTAATTTCGCGGTGCCCATCGAAGTCGTGATTCCCAATCCTTCGTGTCCCGCCGCTAAGTAAAGTTTATCGTTCGCGGGCCATCGTCCAATTAATGGCAATTTGTCAGGCGTCGCGGCGCGAAATCCCGTCCAGGCGCGCAATGAAGAAATTCCCGCAAGCTCGGGCATAAATTCGCAAGCGCGCCGCAACATCTTCGCCAAAATTATTGAATCCACGCCGCGTTCTTCGTTTCCATATTGCCGCGAAGATCCGATCAACATTTGCCCAGTCGGCCGGGGCTGAACATTGAACGCTACCGAATCGCCGCTGACCGAATGCGCGCTCTTCAAGTATCCCAGCTCGACCAATTGATGTTTTACGAATCCCGCGTAGCGATCCGTGATCAACAAATGTCCTTTGCGTCCGCGAATCGGCGCGCCCGGAGTTAATCGCGGCGCCGCATTTCCCGCGGCATTCACAATCACACCCGCGCTCAATCGGGTTCCATCTTCAAATCGTACGCCGTCGTTTTCAATTTCCGCAACGCGCCGGCCAATTTCCAATCGCGCGCCGAGTGCCGTCGCCTTCTCCAACAAAAATCGCGCGGCGCATGGGGGATAAATCACCGCATCATCCGGCACCAGGAGTCCGCCCGAGAGTCCCGCGCGCAAATGCGGCTCGGCTTCGCTCAGAGCGCGCGCGTCAAGAATTTCCGCGCGCACTCCGCGCGAAACATAATACTCGCGCTTCGCCGGCAAAAAATTCATTTCCTCTTCGTCCGCCGCAACCCAAATCGTGCCGCTTTTCGTATACTCCGCATCACTTGGCAATTCGGTCGCCAGCGCGCGCCACAATTCGACCGAATATCGCGTCAACCCAAATTGCGCTTCGGAATCATCCATTACCACAAGATGTCCCATTCCCGCCGCCGTTGCGCCGCCGCCAATCATTTCAGCTTCCACAATTGTAGTGCGCAATCCCCCGCGCGCACATTCCAGCGCGCAGGCTGCGCCCACAATCCCGCCGCCAATAGTGATTACGTCAGGAGCGCTCACAGCTCATTTCGGAATGCCGTAGCAGAACGGGTCGCGCGGATCCAGATTCAATTCGGCTTCCCCGGTTATAAACGCGGAGCCCTTTATACTTGGCAGGATTTTTCCATCACGAACTTCCACGGTGCCTTCAAAAACACTTCCCAGAATTCCTTCCTGGCGATAAACGCCGCCGGCCTTTAGTTTTCCATCCTCATAAAGACAGGCCAGCTTCGCGGAAGTTCCCGTGCCGCACGGCGACCGGTCATAGATTCCGCCGGGGCACAGAACAAAATTTTTGCTGTCCGCGAAAGGTTGCTGCGCCGCGCCGGAAAGTTCGATGTGATCGATTTCCGCGCCGTCCACGCCGGTCACGCCCTGCAAAGGTAATTGATGACGGACACGATTCGCAAAATCCGTTAACTGTTCGACATTTCGCGGCGCGATTTCAAACTTGTGCGTGTCCATTATGTAAAACCAATTTCCGCCCCACGCGACATCGCCCGTAAAAATTCCGATTTCTTCAATTTGGACAGGCGCCTCTTTCGCGTGGCGATAACACGGCACATTTCGCACGGTGACTTCGCCACTGGGGTGCAGCTCCGCATCAACAATTCCTACAGGAGTTTCAACACGATGCATCCCCGGCTTAATTCGCCGAAGCCACGCAAGCGTAACGATTACACCAATCGTTCCATGCCCGCACATTCCCAAATATCCAACATTGTTAAAAAAAATTACGCCCGTTGTGCATGACGCGTCCGTCGGCTCGCACAAAAGCGCGCCGACAATCACATCTGATCCACGCGGCTCGTTCACCATCGCCGATCGCCACGCGTCATGATCGGTTCGGAACTTCGCCAGCCGATCCGTCAGCGGCCCTGAACCTAAATCCGGCCCGCCGCTAATCACGACGCGCGTCGGCTCTCCGCCGGTATGCGAATCCACAACGTGCACGCGCTGGCTTTCCGTTTTCATCTCGCCGCCATGTTAAGTTTTCTTACAAGAAATTCCCGCTGTCATCATCCGAATCCGGATCGCTTGGATTTCCAAAATTTCCGCGCACTCCCGTCACCGGCGGCACGACTGCACTCAGGGGCGTCACTCCGTGTTCGGCCAGCGATTTATTAAATCCCGGAATTTCTTTCTCCATCAAATTGTGATATTCCGCGGTCGCCGTCGCCAGATCCTTTTCAATCATATCCAGCAACATTCGCGAAGTGTCCGTCGGACCAAATTCCATTCCGCCAGCCACGTCTCCCGCGCCGGGCCCCACTTCTCCATTCAACCACAGCAAATTAAAATAAACTGTGTAGGCTTCGATGAAATATTTATCGTCGCTGGTCATCAACGCTTTGTTCAGCAGCTTATATTCCACCGCCAACATTTTCTGATCCATCGCTTCAACATTTTTCACGAGTTCCGCTTTTTCTTTTTGCGGACGCAACGCGTGCACGACGTCATCCAGCTGCTTCCGCATCCACTCAATCTGATTCACCATGTCGGAAGTTTTGCTGATGTCATCCCGAATCCGTAATTGCATTTTCACGCTGGCTTCAAGATCAGCGTTCGTTCCCGCAATCTTCTGATCCATTTTGGGATCGCGCAGTATTTCGACGGTTTGAGTAAATGTCTGCCCGTCCACAATTAATTTCACTGTGTATTTTCCCGGCGCAACCATCGGCCCGGGCTGATTCGGTGACATCCCCCAATGCGTGATTGGACGCGAATCCTGTCCCTTAAATCGCGGCTCGTCCCAAATGTGCGGATTTTCCGGCGGAGTTGTGCGCAGCGCGATCAATCGCGGGCTGTCGTAACGCAAATCCCAGCCCGCGCGATTCATCCCCGCTCTTCCGCCGCCCGTCATCGAACGCACAACGGCTCCACTCGCATCCAACACTTGAATTTGCACCGGCGCCTGCGCATTCTGTTTCAGCGAATAATTCAAAATCGCACGCGAACCGCGCACCCATCGATACGTATCGCGCGGTTTCACAAATTGCACAGCAGCATCCGACGGTCCCGCCTCCAACACGGACACATCATCCAAAATATAAAATCCGCGCCCGTATGTGGAAACGACTACGTCGTGAAATTGTTTTTGCACGGCGATCCAGGAAACCGGCGCGTGCGGAAGTCCCGCCTGCATCAAAGTCCAATGCCCACCATCATCTTGCGAATAATAAAATCCGTTTCCTGTGCCCACAAAAAGCAAGCCCTGCTTGTTCGGATCTTCCGCGATGCTCTTCACGTAAGAAAGAGGATGCTTCGACGGCAAATCGCTGTTAATCCGCTTCCAAGTTTGTCCGAAGTCTTTCGTCTCAAAAATAAACGGCGTGCGGTCGTCCATCATATGGAAATCGACCGCGATGTAAGCTGCGCCTGCGTCAAAAGTGGAAGGCGCGATGCACGAGATTGTTCCCCACGCCGGCAATCCGGAAATATTTTTCGTGACGTTCGTCCAATTCGCCGTGCCGTCTTTCGTCAACCACACCTGCCCGTCATTCGTTCCCGCCCAAATCAATCCCTTCTGTTTTTGCGAAGGCGCAATCGCAAAAATTACTTCGCCGTAAAACTGTCCGAGGTTATCGCCGACAATACCACCCGAAGGCTGAATCCGCTCGGGATTATTTGTCGAAAGATCCGGACTGCTGACCGTCCAACTCTGCCCGGCGTTCGTCGTTTTCCAAATCACCTGGCATCCGTAGTAAACGGTGTTGTGATCGAACGGGTCGATTGCCAGAGGCGGCGTCCAGTGACAGCGATATTTCGTCGCGTTCGGCGGCGAATCCAAAGTGTGCAGCCACGGACTCACCGACCTGGCTTCGCGCGTCCTCGCGTCCCATCGCGTCACTTCATCGCCGTAGCATGTCGCCCAAATAATATTTGGATCCGTAGGATCCGGAATTGTGAATCCAGATTCGCACCCGCCCACGGGATGATCCCAATCGAACGCATCCGCTCCGCCAAATCCGCGCCCGCCCGCGGTGCTCAAGCCGCGCATGCTTCCGTCGTCCTGCATATTTCCGTAAACGTAATAGGGAACCTGATTATCCACGGCGACGTGATAAATCTGTCCAATCGGAAGTTGCACGCGATGAAATCCGCGTCCGTGCACAGTCGTAATATTCATTCCGCCGTCGTCGGTAATCACAAAGCGATCCGGATTCGTTGGATCGATCCAAATATCGTGATTGTCGCCGCCCCACGGAACAGTGCGAAACGTGTCGCCGCCATCCACCGAGTGCAAAAATGAACTGTCGCTCACCAACACTTCGTCCGCGTTTCCGGTTCCCACCGCCAATCGAATGTAATATCCTGCGCGGCCAATCAACGCGCGATCCCAACTTCCCACGCGCCAAGTTTCCCCGGCGTCATCCGATCTCCAAATTGATCCCTGATCCGCAGTTTGAATCAGCGCGTAAACGCGATTGGAATCCGTCGGCGCAACTGCCACATCAATTTTCCCCACGTTCGGATGCGGCATTCCGCGCCCTTCAATTTTTGTCCACTTCGATCCGCCGTCGCGCGAAACGTAAACTCCGCTGCCCGGCCCTCCGCTATATTCTCCGTACGTGTGCATTTCCACTTGCCACATTCCGGCGAACAGTACATGCGAATTGTGCGGATCCATCGAAAGTCCGCTGCATCCAGTTTTTTCATCCGCAAATAAAACTCGCTCCCAATTTTTTCCGCCGTCAACTGTGCGATAGACTCCGCGCTCTTGTTGAGGGCCCGTCAAGCGTCCGAGCGCGCAAACAAAAACATTCTCGGCATTTTTCGGATCAACCACAATTCGCCCGATGCGCCCGGTTTCCGCCAATCCCATATTCGTCCAAGTTCTTCCAGCGTCCGTCGACTTATAAACACCGTCGCCGGCCACATCGCTATCTCGAATCGCCCACGCTTCGCCGGTCCCGGCCCAAATTGTATTTGGATCCGTCGTGGCAACGGCCAACGCGCCAATCGCGGCGACAGGCTCTGCGTCAAAAATCGGCGTCCAATTATTTCCGCCGTCGGTTGTCTTCCAAACTCCGCCAGAAGCCGCGCCCGCATAATAGGTGCTGGTGTCTCCTGGAATTCCCGCGATGGCCGACACGCGATTTCCAACCGCCGGGCCAATAAATCTAAATCGGAATTGATCCTGTCCGCCTCCGCCGCGTCCGCCGCGCTGCGCATTTCCAACAGACGCGCACAGCAGAACTACTACCAGGCCCAGTAAGAAATTCCGGTAACCAACGCGAAGAGTTTTCATTCTCATCTCCATTCAGAAGTTCGATTCAGAAGTTCGATTCAGAAATTCCGTTCAGATAATTACAGTTCGCACGCGGCTAAATTACGTCCGCACTATACAACGCAAATCGGCGCACCACCACAGCAACATTAATTTAAATATCTTGGGATTCTAAGGCGTGACTTAATCCAGCAACCGCCGTCAAGTTCGTGCGGATGGATTTCCGGCGATGGCCTCTGCTTGCGCCGACCGTTCTTTCTTCCGCGCCAATATCGAAAAAAATCTATTACGGCATGGAGGACATCGATATAACGGAAGACATAACCATTGTCCGATAAATCTAAATTTTCCTTCGGCATGTTCGCGGGCCATTCTTTGCAATTCAAATCGTCCGCATCTACGGCAATGCGCATATCCCAAAAATCTGAGCGGCACTTTCCACGCGAAAAAACGGTGGCTGCATTCTCCGCAGCGCCACGGACGAATTTTGGTGATGCCGTAAATAAAATCCGACGCGCTACGCCGGTGGGAGCGCTGACAATTTTTACTTTCGCACTTCGGACAAATCAATTCTGATTCCTCCGCGGGGATGCGCGCTTACAGAATAGGCCTCTCAGCACCCGCCACACAAGAATTAAGAATACTTACCACTTGTTCCTCTATCGAGCGCAGAACTGGCGCGCCCCGAAGTATTTCATCGCTTGCATAATAATCTGATGCGTGTAGCATTGCGCTACTCTCGGATTCACACAGACATTTCAGTTTCTGTACGCCACCTCCCCGCTGGCGGATCGCGCAACGGACTAGGGCGCTAGCGCGTTCGGTTCCCGACAGGGAATCGAGCGCGCCGCTCGCCACAACTTTTTTCTAACTGGGAATTCTCTCTTGGGCCAGGCCGTTGAGCAATAACTTCGACGTTGGACTTCGGCGGCATCTCGCGTTAAATGACGCGGTCGCGCCAACGCCTTCTGTTATCGGACCGTTGTCAGCTGCTATTGTTTCACGCGCCGATAGCACTCCTCATTTCGCCGCGTTCGTCCGCTCGATTCACGCCGAACCGGGCATGCTCGCTCCGGACTTTTTCCTCGCATCAGTCTCGCCGCCCGGGTGGAAGCCGGCCATCGTGGTCGTTTCGCGCGGCCCGCAAATCGTGGGGCTGGTCTACTGCAAGGAGCGTGTCGTAGCGGGCATCGGAATTCGCGTCGTTTTTGGAGACGACTCCCTCGGCGCTATGGTTGTAGCCCGTCCCGATGACATCGAATCGGTCATCCGCGTCTCAACGTCTGCCCTTCTTAAACACGCGATCGCGCTCCGTCTTTTGGTTCGCGCTGACCAGCTTCCCTGCTTCAGAGATCTTGAAGGAAACGCCGAAGTCAGTTTTGACAAGCGAAGGCACCACGCGCATCTGGCGCTTCCGAATACGTATCAGGAATTTCTGGCGAAACGCGGACCACATACGCGGCGCAACTTCCGTTACTACCGCCGTAGAAGTGAATTCGCCGGCACTCAGTTCGTCCCGAATATAAACTTCCGAGAGTTCTCTTCCGCCTGTAGAAATTTGCTCTCGAAATCCGCGCATCAGAAATCCAAGCGATCACTTGAAGCTCACCTGGCCATGATCGAAGCAATGCCATTGCAAATCGCGATGGGCCTCAAGGACTCGCACGGAAAATGGATCGGCCTGGCTGGCGGATGGTTCGCCGGCGATCGCGCCTTTCTCGTCACACAGCTGAATGACCGTACGCGAACCCGCGAATCAGTCTCTCTGGTTCTGCGCGCCTACATGATCGAAGCGCTCATTAGTCGGCGCTGCCCGGAACTCGTATTTTGGGAAGGATCCTCCGCTCCGATTACTACCTTCGCAAATTATGTCGACGTGTTCATGGCGCATTTCGACGTTCTCTCACTTCGCTGGCGCCTCGTCCGCCGAACGTGTGCCGCCATCCGAAAACTCGCTCCAGCAAACTTCAGCAAATTTCTAGTCTGGTTTGTGCGCGATTCGTAGCAGCGGAATTAAGATCTTGAACATTTGACTCTGGGCCAGCAGGCGACCGCACTCCATTTGCGATCGTCCTCAAACAGAAACCGTCACTCGCATAAATGTCGCGGGCATTGACGTGCTTCCATCACCGCCCTTGTTCTGCGCCTTCGCCAG
>DASYNR010000029.1:0-20620 GCA_036008485.1 Candidatus Acidiferrales bacterium
GCACAGTATTCCGTTGGTGGCGCTGGGAACCGGACTGTTGTGGTTCGGATGGTACGGATTTAACGCAGGCAGCGAAATGCGCGTGGATTCCGTGACGGCGACGGCATTTCTGAATACGGATATCGCGGCATCGTTCGCGGCCGTCGCGTGGTTGGTGATCGCGTGGATGAACGAGAAAAAGCCGAAATTTCTCGGATTGCTGACGGGCGCGGTAGCGGGACTCGCGACGATTACACCCGCGGCTGGATATGTTTCTCCGACGACGGCCGTGATCATCGGATTGGTTGCGGGCGTGGTTTGTTATTACGCGGTGGAACTGAAAAATAAATTGCGATGGGATGATTCGTTGGATGTTTGGGGCGTGCACGGAGTCGGCGGAGCTCTTGGGATTGTGTTGCTGGGAGTTTTTGCGGATCAGCGATTCAATCCGGACGGAAGTAACGGACTTTTCTTCGGCGATGCTACGTTCTTCTATAAACAAGTCGCTGCGGTGCTTTTTTCTTCGGTGTGGGCGTTTGTTTTTACGTATGGGATGTTGAGAATTATCAACATATTTACGCCGGTGAAAGTTGATGAGGCGAGTGAAGAAGCTGGATTGGATGAGTCGATTCACGGCGAACATGCTTATGAGGAGATGTTGGCGAGCGGATCGTCTTCTGGAAGTTTGTAGAGGAACGCGGAAATCCACGTACGAAAAACGAGGCAGGCTTTTATGGCCTGCCTCGTTTTTTTAGTCCCATTTCGATTCCAATTATTTCATTTGTGAGCGCAACACTTCGATTGCCTTTTCAATTTGACGATCGTGGCCGGAGAGAAAATCCGGCGGAGTGTTATCGATGTAAACGTCGGGCGGCACGCCGTAATTTTCAAAATTTTCACCGCTGGCGGTGTAGACGCCGATGCCGGGCGTGCGCAGCGATGAGCCGTCGAGCAGCGTGAATGCGCCGGTGCCGATTACGGCTCCGTATGTTGTGACGCCCACAACTTTGCCGAGGCCCAGCGTACGGAATCCTTCGGGGAACATTTCGGCGTTGCTGGCGGAACGTTCATTTTGCAGAACGACCATTGGGCCGAAGAACGCTTGCACCGGACGCGGAATGCGAACGGAATCGCGGCCGACGTAGGACTCGTACATTTTTCGCTGATTTAGAATTTCGAGAAGCTCCTGATCGATTCCGCCGCCACCGTTGAAACGCTCGTCAATGATGAGCGCTTTCTTATCGAGATTATCGAGAAGATCGCGCTCGAATTTTGCGAGAGACGGCGCGTCCATGGCGCGGATGTGGAGATATCCGATTTCGCCGTTGGACATTTTGTTGACCATGGCCGTACGGTCGTCCACCCACTTCGCGTATTCCAGATTTGTTTGCGCCGCGCCGGTGACGGGTTCGACGCTGATGGTCCACGCGCCATCCATTTGCGGTTTTGAATTCACGGTGAATTCAAATTTGCGGCTGGTGAGCAAATTAAAATGCTTCCAATAATTATCGCCGACTTTTACGGGCTTGCCGTTGATGGCGAGAACGAAATCGCCAGTGTTTAATTTTATGTAGTCGTGATCGGCGGGGCCTTTTTTGTAAATCCACGCAACTTTGTAATAGCCGCTGGGATCGGTGACGAGATCGAAGCCGGGATAATAAGTTTGAATGCGTTCATTCGGATCGCCGGGCGCGCCGCCGCCAGAAATTCCGGTGTGTGACGCGCTGATTTCGCCAATCATTTCCATGATGACGTTGTGCAGCTCTTCGTTGTCGGCGATATCGGGCAGCAGCGCTTCGTAAGTTGCTTTCGCGGCGGCCCAGTCAACGCCATGCATTTTCGGATCGAAGAAGCGATTCTTCATGGTACGCCACGCTTCCTCGAAAACTTGTTTGCGTTCTGCGACGGTATCAATTTCCATGCGCACGGTGAACATCACACGACGTGGAGCCGCGGGAGCGCCCGCAGTTTGTGCGGCAGCGGGAGCTGCTCCGGCATTTCCTCCGCCGCGTCCGCCACGACCACCGCCGCCACCTGCTGCTGCGGCCGCGGGAGCGTTTTCATTTGCGGGTGGTGCTGCGATAGCGACGGAATAAATTCCACCGCCCTGCATGAAATAAAGATTGCGGCTGTCGCGCGTCCATTGCATATCGCCGTAGCCGCCTCCACCACCGCCTGCGCCACGACCTCCGCCACCGCCGCCCGCATTTCCCTGTGCGACTACTGTGAGACGTGTGCCGTCATCACCGATTGTGTAGAGAGTTGGTCCACCGCCAGCGCCTGCGCCGCCAGCATCGCCACCGCCTTGCGCTACGAACGCGATGGTACGGCTATCGGGCGAAGGAGCGATATTGCCAACGGATCCGGGCATATTTGTTAGCTGACGAATGCGACGGTCGAGTCCATCCCATTCAATTTTCACGACAACGGGAGCGGCTGCGCCGCCACCGCCGCGTCCGCCACGGCCTGCGTCAATCGTGGCTTGCGCCTGCGCTTCGGTATCAACGTCGCGATCATCGGGATTTTTTTCCGCGCGCGTGAGCGACACGCTGAAAAGTTGAAGCGTGGTGCGATTCAGAGCGGACATGGCGGGCGCGCCGAATCCGCCAAGGAGCAAAAGTTTTTTGCCATCGGCAGTCCAACGCGCGCCATTTGCAATTAGAAATTCATCGGAGCCAATCATGTGCTCCGCGCCGCCATCGAGCGGCTTGATATAAACGTGGGCGCGGAGAAGCGAATCTTCTTTGGAGTAAGAAACGAATTTCCCATCGGGCGAAAATTGCGGCGCGCCGATATTGGCGGTATTGCTGGTGGCGAGAGTTTCTGTTTTGCCGGAGTCGATATCGACGCGGCGCAAGGTGTGATCGGAACCTGTCCACAGGAAAGACTTTGAGTCGGGCGCCCAGACAATCGTGTTTTTGTCGCAATCGGCGTCGGTTAATTTTTTCAGATTGGCGCCCATTTCGTCGGCGATGAAAATTTCCTGGCGTCCAGTGCGATCAGAAACAAATGCGATCCACTTCCCGTCTGGTGACCAGCGCGGATCTTGCTCGCGCCAAGGAGTTTCGGTGACGCGCTGCGCTTCTCCGCGATCTGTGGCGACGGTAAAGATTTCTCCGTGAGTGGCGATGGCGGCGCGGCGTCCTGAAGGCGAAAGGCTGAAACCTTCGGCTTCATTTTGAATGGTGCGAAGCTCGAGATCGTTTTCTTTTGTATCGGATTTAATATCCACGCGGATTTCGGTGCTCTTTCCGCTGGCCAGATCCAATTTCCAAATGCCGAAATCTTCTTCGTAGACAATTGTTTTGCCGTCGGCGGACATGCTGGGGAAATAAAGTTTGCCGCTGGTGTGATGCGTCACCTGAACGGGGGCGCCGCCTTTATCGGAGATCTTCCAAATGTTGTTGACGCTCTTCATTACTTCGGGGCCGCCGAACTTGATGTTTTTCTCGGAAGGAAGGCGATCGGCCACGAAATAAATATCGCCGTTGTGGCCGTACATGGGCCAAAACATATTGCCTTTGTAATCGGGATCAGAAATTTGCGTGTATTTTTTCGCGGCGTTCGGAGCTAAGTCTTCAATCCACAAATCCACCGCATAGCTGCCGCGATAATGCTGACGAGACCAGACGCCGGGGTGACGCGAAAATGCGAGCTTCGTTCCGTCGGGAGAATAGCTGGCCCATGAGCCCCAGTCGGAGGGAAGCGGCGTTTCCATGCCGCCATCGGGACTGATCTTGAAAAGAGTGGCGACGCCGGGAAATACGCCGAGCCCGCGCGAAGAGGTGAACAAAATATTTTTTCCGTCAGGCGTCCAGCCGATTACGTTGTCGTCGGCGCTGTGGAAAGTAAGTTGGCGCGGCTTACCACCGGTTGCGGCGATGACGTAGACGTCATAATTCCCTGCGCGATTGGAGGAAAATGCGATCCACTTTCCATCCGGTGAAAAGCGCGGATTAATTTCGCGCGCGGTGTTATCGGTGATGCGCTGCACACCGCTGCCATTTTCATTGGCGACCCAAATGTCGCCGAGATAACTGAACGTAACTTTGCCGTTGGAATAGGAGGGGTAGCGCAGCAGGCGCGTCTGCGCATGAGCGGCGGCAGACGTCAGCAGGATAGCGATGACGAGCATAATTTTTTGGATTAGTTTGTTGCGAAGCATATTGTGAAACCTCCGAGCGTGCGGACACAGAGAAATTAATTCTGAAAATCAATATGGTTACTAAAATCCAACATTTTCCTGAAATCCAATTCATACGAGCTGCGAATCGGGAGTATACACCGGAGACGCGCGGTTGCGAGAGATTCCAATTCTACTGGACGTTGAGTGTGAGATTCAGCGAGATGGAAGCTGTTCCGGAAGTTGCGACGATGGTGAGAGTGTAAACGCCGGGAGCGGGGCCAGTCGTAACGGGATTGTTTGCGTTTGTTCCGCTGCCGCAAGCGGACGCGATCAGGCATCCAGAAAGCGCCAGTAGCATGGGCAGATGCGCGAACCGTAAACGCACAAAACTCAATCGCGTGGCTAATTCCCTGCGTCGGGCGAATGCGATTGCCGGAATTGCTAAAAGAATTGTTGCGAGCGGCCACGGAATCGGCGAGTTATCAACGTTGGGACGAACCAGTGTGGAAGTGGTTGCGGAACTCACGATCAAATTCAGAGTGGTCGTCATTTGTCCGGTTACTGGAAGAGTTGGCGGCGAAATCGCGCAGGTGGAACCGGTTGGCGCGCCCGAACATGTAAATGAAACAGTGCCTGTGAAATTCGGCATCGATGTGAATTGCATGCCGAGCTGGCTGGATTGGCCGGGCACAAGTACGACTGTGTTTGCGGCGGGCGCAATCGTAAATGGAGCGGTTGCTGAGCCGGACAAACCGATTGTCTGCGGCGAACTTGGCGCGTCGTCAACGATGGTTACATTTGCAGTTCGCGTGCCGACGGCTTGCGGCTTGAAGGTTACGGTGATCACGCAATTCGCGCTGACGGCAACCGTCGCGCCGCAAGTATTCGTTTGCGAGAAGTCACCGGGATTTGGTCCTGCGGGCGCGATGCTGGAAATGTGCACGGTGCCCGTACCGGAATTGGTGAGCGTAAATCCCTGAGAGGTTGTGGCCCCACCAATCATCGCTGGCGGAAACGTGAAACTTCCCGGAACGAGCGTGACGGCGGGAGTTGGATTCACGCCTTCGCCACTGAGCACAACGATGTGTGGGCTGCCGGCGGCATTGTCGGTGACATTCAGTGACGCTGCGCGTTCACCAACGGCCTGCGGACTGAACGTTATATTGAATGTGCACTTTGCGCCGGCCGCCAAAGTTGCAGGGCAATTATTTGTCTGCGAGAAATCCGCTTGATTCGCGCCAGCGATTGAAATTGCGTCGATGGTTAACGTTGCAAATCCGGAATTGGTAAGCGCGATTGGAGTAGAAGCGCTTTGTCCGATGAGCGTGCCGCTAAAGGCAAATGTAATCGGAGAAAAAGTAACGGCAGGCGCGGCGAACTGAGCCGGATAACCGGTGACGGCTATCGCGCGGAGGCCGCTGGTGACCGCGTAAGGCGAACCGGGCGCGGCGGTAAGTGTGCCCGCTGTCGGATTAATCTGAAAACTATCGAGGAAGCCGGGATTCACATCCGCGGAAAAAACGAATGGGCCGATTAAATCAGCGGTCCACGGAACATTTTGGTTGGTGGCGGAAACCAGAGTGATTGGATAAATGGGAATTAATGCGCCGGGGACAGTGGGAATCATGAAATGGCCGAGGTCGGTATACAAAAATGTGCCGGTCGAATCCACGGTCATGTGCTTCGGAAAAACATTCTCTCCTGGCGCATTGTCGCCATCGAAATTTGCGTAGGCGGTGAGCGAACCATCGAGAGGCGAGATTGTGTAGCCATCAATGAAGCCCGCAAGTTGACCGTGGCCTCCAAATACAAAATGGCCCTGAGGATCGCCGGCGAGCGAACGCGGATTTTCTGAATCCTGCACGGATGTGACAAAGGTGAGATCGCCGGTGACGGGATCGATCTGATATTGCTGAATCAAACTCGCAGTAAAAGTTCCGTCGGACACATAAAGCCACTTGCCGTTCGGATGCGCGTAAAGCCCCATCAGCAAAATGGGAACCTGCAACGCCGTGGCGGGAAGCAGAGAGTTCGGGCTGGGAGTGAGCGCGCCAGTTGCGGAATTAATTTGATAGACGTCGATTTCTGCCGCCTCTGAATTCGCCGTGGATGTGTTGTTGCCGACGAAGAGGAATTTTCCGGTGGCGTCGACGGTTAGCACATTCGGCGATGATCCCGATCCGGATGCGAAGGGAGAGTTTGGGACTTCGGTGAGCGCGCCGGAAGTTGGATTGATCGCAAATACAGAAATATTGTTGGCGGTTTGATTCGCGACAAAAAGGAATTTTCCGGAGGGATCAACTGCGAGCGCGTGCGGATTGGAGCGTCCATTGAATGGCGAGCCGGGGACGATGGTGAGCGCGCCGGTGGCCGTGTTCAATTGGAATGCGGAAATATTGGGGGAGCCTTCGCCCGCAGCATAAACAAATTGAGGAGATGCAGATTGAGCTGCGAGCGGCGAAGCGCCCAAAAATGCAGCGGCGACAGCCAAAAAAAGCTGCACCCGACGAGAGAGTAATCCCAAGAAATGCACGTTCGTCCACGCTTACGACGCGGCGGGGCTCGCCGTCTAAATAACCATTTCGCTTCCGAATCAGGCCTATTCCGGAAAAGTTCGGAACTCGAGAGGGAGCGCCGAACCGGGCGTCAGTATACGCGGGACAGGCACCGAGCGATAGGAGTGTCAACACACAATTGCCGGATGTGATATCCAGCAGTGAATTACGGAGTCGCGCGTGGGTGACGAAGGCTCGTCAGCATTTCGTTACAATTTCGCATTTGGATACAATCGGAACGCGCTTGAGGGGCCTTACATCCGATGAGAGTAATGATCACCGGTGCAGCCGGATTATTTGGATATGGACTGACGCAAGTTTTCGTGACGAAGCACATTGTGTTTCCGGTGACGCACGCGGTTGCCGATACGACGAACGCGGCGGCGATTCGAGAATTGTTCGTGAAGCTGCAACCGGAAATTGTGATTCACGCCGCGGCGATTCCGGATTTAGATATTTGCGAAGCCGATCCGGCGCTCGCATTTTCTGTGAACGTGGAAGGCACGCGCAATGTGGCGGAAGCTGCGCGAGAAATCGGCGCGGCGGTTGCTTTTATTTCGAGCGATGCAATTTTTGACGGAAAGAAAACTACTCCGTACGTTGAAACTGACGCAGCAAATCCGGGAACTGTTTACGGCAGAACAAAAGTTCAAGGCGAAGAAATTGTGGCGGCGCTGCCGGAGAACTGGATCATTCGCGTGCCGGTTTTGTTTGGGCCGGGAAAAGTGAAATTCGTCGAGAAGGGGCTAATCAAATTATTGAAAGGCGAAGAATATATTGTGGCGTCGGATCAAGTTGCGTCGGCTGCGTACACCTTGGATGCGGCGCGCACGATGATGGAGTTGATCGAGGCGCGGCGCTACGGTGTGTTTCATGTGGCGAACGCCGGACAGTGCAGCCGCTTTGAACTTGCGCGACGCGCAGCGGAGTTGGCTGGTCTGAATTCCGCGCTGGTGATTGGTAAACCGCTCAGTGAAATTGGTGGACGCGCGAAGCGGCTGAATTATTCCGTGCTGGAAATGCGCGCACTGAAAGAAAATGGATTTACCTTGCCACGGCCGTGGGAAGAAGCGCTGAAGGATTACGTCCGCGCATGGCAAGAGGCGAGATAAAACCGAAGTCCCAGAAGTACCAATATGAAACAGTATTCCAGAGTGGTACTGCTGCACGCTTTTGCAGTTCCCTGTACTTTCCCAAAAATAGAATCCCGCTAGAACACGGTCTAGCCATAACGCTCATAAGTCATTGAAATTACGGCCGAGCGATGTGGCGGCTCGCTTGCATTACCTGGTGCGGGAACATACCTATGAATGACAAACATTATAAAGCTGCACTGATCCTTCTGACGTTACCGCTGTCATTCGGCGGCGGTACTACGACCGGAGCAGCAGAGGGTAAACCGTTTGGCACCGAGGACACAAGTAACCTTCTGCCGTTGAAAGGGTCGGCTGCGGGCACCAGAGGATTCAAGACGGGTGACGTAGCGGGGCGGTTCGGCGCGGGTCCTGACGACTTCGCAGGTGGCCTGGGGAGCGCTCCTGGAACGTTTGTTTCATCGTTCGGTGCGGCGGGGATTAAGGCAGATGCGAATTGCTTCAACTCGGATGGTAATTGCTTTCCAGGCGGAAGTTCTGCCATGGGCTTCCCGATGTACGACTCGTCCAACAACTCTGAAACTTCGCAGTATTCTCACGTAGCTGGAAGCGCGGGACCGCTCGGCCCCGCAGGTGGATTTCTTGGCGGCGGTGGTGGTTCTGGATCTGGCCCGACTTCCACCCCAATCGCGACACCTGAGCCGGGATCGTTTGCATTGCTGGCGGGCGGACTGCTCATGTTAGCCGGGCTAGCTCTACGGCGAGTGCGACGGAGCGCGGCGTAATCCGAGATTTCCGAAATCGAGAATCAAAAATCAGAGTACTGCAGCATTCCTTCGTTTCAATTCCCTACTGATCCAACGACAGCGCAAAGACTTTCCCGAGGGATTTGAGCCGGGACGGTATCGCGGAAATAAAAAAAGGGCGCCGAGTGGGCGCCCCGTAATTCTAACTATGCTGGCTGGATGACAATCTTACAGAGGAGAATCTGTAAGTGCTGCAACCTGCGCTGAGTTGTAACGGACAACTCCCGATTGATCTGTATAGAAGTGACGCACGCCAGTCTGATTCACCGACGTAGGATCTGCGTTGATGGTGTATCCCACGGTAGCTGCAGGCGCGTATGTGAAGGTGTAGCCACTCTTCGAGGAAACGTTTACGCCGCCGGCCGGTGCAAGTACCTGGTCGAGCAAATCAGCGTCCGTGCTCGTCGGCGTTGCGCCGTTCGATGGGCCGAGGTTCGACAAAGCTGTTGCATACGAACCGTAGCTGGAATTGTAAGTGATGCTGGCGGTGTTCATCGTGCGGCATGACGCAACCGCGGAAGCTTCGTTCGCCGAAATACGGGCGCGGAGCAAGTTCGGAATTGCGATCGCAGCGATAATCAAAATAATCGCGACAACGATCAAGAGTTCGATAAGTGAGAAGCCTTTCTGGTTCTTTCGCATTTTCATTTTCCTCCGACGGGGATGAGTTCTTGTAGAGCGCCTTGATGACTGGTCACGGAAGAAATGAGCAGCTAGGATGGCGGAATCTGAATACATAAGAAGCACGCGCAGGCCCGTTGAGCGGAGTTCCGAACGCCGCGGCAAAGATAGTGGGCAACTCCATTGGATTCAACGCACCAGCGACAAAGATATTTTGGAACGAACATCGGCGGCAGAGAATCCGCAAGTTCTCGAGAGCGATTGTGACGGATTGCGTCACTGTGAGAAGCCGGGGAATGTCACAGTGGGAGAGTCGCCTAAAACAACAAAAAGGCGCAGGCATGAAGCCTGCGCCTTTCGGAAATCAGCAGAGAATTAATCCCCGCTTAGATAGGTGTGCTTGCGACAGTTGCTGCGACGCCCGGATTCTTTCGGATGACGCCTGAAGCATCTGTGTAGAAGTAGTTGACGCCCGTCTGGTTCGGCGAAGTCGGCACTGCGTTGACCGTGTAGCCGACGTTTGCAACCGGCGAGACGTAGGTGAAAGTGTAACCGCTCTTCGCTGAAGTATTCACGCCGCCGCCCGGTGCAAGTACCTGGTCGAGCAAGTCAGCGGTCGTGCTGGTCGGGATTGCGCCGTTCGATGGGCCGAGGTTTGAGAGCGCGGTCGCATACGAGTTGTAGTTTGAGTTGTAGGTAATGCTGGCCGTGTTCATGGTGCGGAGCGAAGCCACGCAAGACGCTTCGTTCGCCGCGATACGCGCACGGAGCAAGTTCGGAATTGCAATCGCTGCGATGATCAAAATGATCGCGACAACGATCAAAAGTTCGATAAGTGAAAAACCCTTCTGGTTCTTACGCATTTTCATTTTCCTCCGACAGAGATTTTGGATGTCTTAGAGCGCCGAGAAGGCTGGTCACCGGGTGCAAGAGCAGCAAGGATGGCGGTTTCTATAGCTCTACAAAGGCACGCGCAGGCCCGTTGTGTTGGCGCGGAGGCTGCGAACAGCGCGAAACACCGGAACTCCCTTGATTGCTATGACCTAGAGGCAAAGAAAAATGGAACGAGCGAACGCGACGGCAGGAGATTTTCAGGACATTGGAGAGTTTGTGACAGATTGCGTCAGTTCTGGAAGCCGGGGAATGTCACTCCGAGAGGCCCTTAGCAAAAAAAGAGGCGCAGGCTTGTGGCCTGCGCCTCGGAATTCTGGAGCCAATGAAGATCAACTTAGATAGGGGAGTTTGCAACCGTTGCCGCTGCTCCGCCATTCTTGCGGATAACTCCCGAAGCATCGGTATAGAAGTAGTTGACGCCGGTCTGATTTACCGATGTCGGAGCCGCATTGATCGTGTAACCGACGTTGGCTACCGGCTCAGCGTAAGTGAAGGTATAGCCGCTCTTCGTGCCGGTGTTGCCTCCGCCAGCGGGAGCTAACACGCCGTCGAGCAAATCAGCGTCTGTGCTGGTTGGGGTGGCGCCGTTCGACGGACCCAGGTTCGACAATACTGACGCATACGCGCCGTAGTTCGAATTGTAGGTTATGCTCGCGGTGTTCATCGTGCGAAGTGACGCAACTGCGGAGGCTTCATTCGCCGCAATACGTGCACGGAGCAAGTTCGGGATCGCGATGGCGGCGATAATCAGAATGATTGCCACAACGATCAAAAGTTCGATAAGGGAGAAACCCTTTTGATTCTTACGCATTTCTTTGTCCTCCGACAAGTTGTGAGCCTAAGCCCATGAGCGCCACGACCGGTGGAACGTCAACCGATATAGTTCAGCGTCTCTGGCCCCTATAAAGCATCCTGAATTCCAAAAGGGGAATGGGTGTTTACTTTCGGAGCACACTGCAACAAGCGATTTATTTTCAATAATTTAGCGGCGGTTCGCAGACTATGTCGTGGCCGATAGGACAGGTATTCGGCGCAAATCCATGACAAATTCTGTCAATTCGGCAGGCCGAAGATTGTCAATAATGCCCTAGGGCGTAGTTGACGTTAAAAATCGAAAAACCGCCCATTACGCCAACGATTCGATAGAATCACAGCGGCTCGGCGGACGTGCTACACCCATGCGAGGAGTTGTAATGAATAGGCGAAAATTGTTGCAGATTTTCGACGCGCGATTTGCGTTTGCGATGGCGATGGTTATCGTTCTTGCGTTTACCGTGACGTCCGCAAACGGCATCGCGGATTCTCGGTCGGCGTCACAACAAGCGGCGAACGATGCTTCAAAAACTCACGTGGTGGTGTTCTGGGAAGTTGGATTTCCCGCCGCTGATACGGTCGCGCCTTCGCACGCCGATTTGAGTTCGATTCTACCGAGCGCGGCGTTTATTTCCGCCGATTCTTTGAGCGAAGCGCTGGCGGACGAGAAAACCGGTCTGCTGGTGCTGCCTTATGGCTCGTCATTTCCTGAGAACCAGTGGGACGCGATTCACAAATTTCTGGAACGCGGGGGAAACTTACTGGCTCTCGGCGGACGACCTTTCACGCGGGCTGTCTATAAGGATGGCGGCTCGTGGCGGATGCGTCCGGCGATTCAGAGTTTTGCGCGGTCGCTATTTCTGAGCGATTACCAGGAAACTCCGGGATCGGACGCAGCGAAATTTGTGGCGAATGATGACTTTTCGTTCTTGAAGCTGCCTGCATTTAATTGGACGCGCGCGTGGAGCGCGACTGTGCGTCTGACGGATGAGGATTTGTACAAGCGCGAAGGCTCGGCGGGAACGCTGGATACTAGACTTGATCCGCTGGCGTGGGGAGTGTCGAACGGACACCGGCTGACCGCGCCGATTATCGAGATGGATCATTTGCAGAATCATTTTGTGGGTGGGAGATGGATTTTAGTGGCGTGCGAACTACCGGCCGGATTTTACGCCAGCGCTGGCGGGCGCGATTTGGTGGCGAAACTGGCGAAACGTGCGGCGGATAGCTCTGAGGATTTTACTGTGCAGCCGGAGTGGCCTGTGTTTTTGCCGGGCGAGCCAATTAATTTGCAGGTGCACTGGCAGAGATTTGGGAAGAAGCCGCTTGCCGTTGAATTCGTGTCGGGCCCAAATGTCGTGATGACGTCTGCACCGAGCATTGCAATAACTGTCGTGCCCGAAACCGGCAGTCCAACCACGCAGGCATTTGACATCGATTCAACTCAGTTTCCGTATAGTCATCATTTCACGTTCCCGGCGTCGACAGGTCACGGTCTTCATGCCGTAACAGCACGCCTCTCCGTGAACGGCGAGATTTGTGCGGTATACCACACCGGATTTTGGATGCGTGATGAAGCGCTTCTTCGCTCAGGACCGCGAGTGAAAGTAACCGGCGATTATTTCACGATTGATGACAAACCAATTCTCGTCGCGGGAACCACGTACATGGCAAGCGATGTGGAGCGGCAATTTTTTATTCGGCCGAATCCCTGGTTGTGGAACCGGGACATGTCGGAAATTCATGCGGCGGGATTGAATACGCTGCGCACGGGCTGGTGGACGGGCTGGGATCAGTTAATGAAGCAGAGCGGCGTGGTGCGCGAAGAAGCGCTGCGCACGATGGAAGCATATTTAATGACGGCGCGGCGCAACGGGCTGGCCGTGCAATTTAATTTATTTGCATTCATACCGGAAGTGTTAGGCGGCGAGAACCCGTATCTGGATCCCGAAGCGATTCGGCGGCAGAAAGAAATGATCGTGCCGTTCGTCGAGCGCTTCCATGACGTGCCGTATCTCGCGTGGGATTTAATTAACGAGCCGAGTTTTTCAAATCCACAGAAAACGTGGGAGACGCGCCCCAACGGCGATCGATTTGAGCTGGCGGCGTGGAATGCGTGGCTGATCAAGCACTATGCGGATCACGGCGCGATCGCAGAAGCGTGGCGCAGCATTCCCGTTCCACAGGACGGCTCAATTCCCTTGCCCAGCGAGGCAGAATTTTCTACGCGTGCGCAATACGAAGCGTGGCCGTCGAATAATTCTTTGCGCGCGATGGACTATCAGCATTTTGCGCAGGATGCGTTTCGCGGATGGGCGAGCGAAATCACGAATGCGATTCGCGGCGCGGGCAGCAAACAACTCGTGACTGTCGGAGAGGACGAAGGCGGCGGTGAGGAGCGTCCGCAGCCGGTAAATTTTGGCGATGTTTTGGATTTCACCACAACGCATTCGTGGTGGGCGCACGACGCGATCCTGTGGGATTCGCTGGTGGCGAAATTGCCGGGCAAGCCAATACTCGTGCAGGAAACCGGCGTGAGCAAAGAAATAAAAATTGATGGAGAAAGACACCGGACGCTTGAAGAAGAGACTTCCTTGCTGGAACGAAAACTCGCGGTTGCTGGGGGGACAAGCGCGGGCGCGATTGAATGGCTGTGGAACGTGAATGCATTGCAGCGCGACGATCGCGAATCAACGATTGGCGCGGTGCGTCCTGACGGCACGGAAAAGCCGGAAGCTGCGCTGCTGGCGCGGTTCGCGGAATTTGCTTCACTTGCGGGGCCGCATTTATCCGGCGCGAAACTTCCGGAAGTGGCAATCGTAACTTCGCAGGTGACACAATATTCGCCGCTGGAAAATCTGGAAATCGAAGCGCAACAGAAGTCAGTGCGCGCGATGAATTACCTTTGTGGCATGCCGGCGTACGTGCTGAGCGAAAATCAGATCGCGCAAAGCACGGCTGGCCATTTCGCGAATTTGCAGCAGGCGGAATTGCCCAGGCTTGTGATTTTGCCCTCCGCGCATGCGCTGAGCGAAGAAGCGTGGAACGCGCTGCTTCAATATGTGAGCGGCGGCGGAACTTTGTTGGTGACGGGATCGGTCGAGCGCGATGCGCACTGGCGCGCGACGCAACGCCTTGCGGCGCTTGGCGCGCCTGCAACAGCAGAATCACTGCTTCTGCGAACCGCGGCGCAACGGATCGGCGATAAATCTTTGGAGTTAAGTTTTACTCACGAAAAACAGCAGGCGGCCGAATACTTGCATTTCGCTGACGGAGAAACATTCCACACTTTGACGCACGGCAAGGGGCGGATCTTTGTTACGAGTGAACCGGTAGAACTCGCGGAAGGGTTGCAGCCGGCGGCGGATTTGTATACGTGGGCGTTGAGCAAAGCCGGCGTAGAGAAACCATTCACGGGACAAACGCCCGCGGGAGTTCTGGTGCGGCCGCTGATCCTGGCGGATAGCGTGATGTATTTAATCGTCTCGGAGTCCGCGAATACCGAGAAAATAGTTGTGCGTGACAAACTTTCCGGCGGTGAAATTAATTTGTCCGTGGCGCCGGGGCACGCTGAGCTTGTGTTATTCAGCCGCAAAGACGGACGCGTACTCGCCCGATTCGGCGAATGAACCAGCAATCGAAAATAGAAATTAAGATTTCGAGTCGAGGGCTTTGATCTGCTTATCGATATCGGCGAGTGCGCTGTTCAACTGCTCTTTGTAGCGAGGATTTTCGGTAGCATCCAGTTTCTGAGTGATGCTGGTGCGCGCTAGTTGCAGAAGATCCCGTTCGCGTGAATGCTTTTCTTCGCCTTTTCGGGATTTCGCAGCTTGAACGGATTCCTCGTGCGCGTCTTCTTGCTGATTTTCCACTGATTTGCTTTCCCAACCTCGGGCCATTGAAACATTATAAGGCCTTGGAGGCTGGCGGGAGTAGAGAACTTTTACAAAACTCTGCGAAAGAATACCGGCCGCGATGCCGGCCTAATTCAGCAGCGAAATTAAGATATTGGCGCAGCTTCTGGGGAAACATCGACCGCCGAACCAGGCGCTTCCACGGAACCGCTGACCTTTTTCATCCGGATTCCACCGACGATTACCAGAAAATTTGTGAATAGGATCGCCACAAATGCGAGACCGGTAAGAAATGAAAGTCCAGTGTCGACGGCTTCCAACACCTGCAGCGCGAGAACGATTGTGATTAAGCCGCGCGGAAAAATCCAGGTCATCAACTCGCGTTCGTCCGGCCGAACTTCGTTCCAGCTCCAATTACTGGACTTGACAGCAAGCCATCGCGCCACGAGTAATGCGGCCAGGATTCCCGGGATCACGAACCACAATCTTCCTAATCCGGAAAGATCCACAACCACGCCAATCAGAACGAAGAAAAATGTTCGCACCAAAAATGAAAGCTCCGAATGGAAAGACAGTATTTTTTCGTGCGGCGCAATTCGCGGTGTAAACCAGAAACCGGATTCGGTGACGGCGTTTTTGCGAGCCGGCAGGTTGGAAAGCGTCAATCCAAATCCGAGCACGGCCAGCAGTCCATTGCCATGCAGCGATTCGGTGATGGAATAAATCAGCAGTACGACTGCGAATGTAAGCACCTGCCAGAAACGCTGATCGGTAAGATACGGCAACAGACGTGACCATCCGAAGCCGACTACGAATGCGGCGGCGAGCGGGATCAGAATTTGGATTGCGAGACCGCGCATCGCATCGCCTCCGCCGGTTGTGGCGCCAGAGCGCACGTCGAGAAGCAATCCTACGGTGAGCACCCCGAGAACGTCGCCGAGCGTTGATTCGATCAGCAGAATAACTTTCACTGGTTCGCGCGCACCCAGTTGCTGAAGAACGGGAAGAATCACGGTGCTGCTGGTGCAGCCAAGCACGGCGCCGACAAGCGCGGCGTTTGAGTATGAAAGTTTCAATCCAAAGTGCGCGACGAAACCGATTAGAACAAATGTGAGGCCGTATGAAATGACGCCAAAGACCAGTCCGCCGGGAAAATGCCGGAGCGTTTGGCGGATGTTGAGCTCGAGTCCGCCTTCAAACAAAATTAAAAGCAGAGCGAGCGTGCCGAACGCGTGCGTGATTTGCACAAACTGCGCGGGCTTGGCCAAGTGCAAAACCGGGCCGAGCAGAACTCCGGCAGCCATCAGGACAACTACGTCCGGCACACGCGTCCAAATGAAAAGCCGGTTCGCGGTGAATGCGATTACAAGCAGTCCGCCCAGCAGACCGAAGAACGCGGTGATGTTCATGGCGGTTAGATGATTGCGAGGCTGCGCGGTGGCGCGGTTCGTGTACTTAATTCACGCAAGCAGCAAGACCAAGCTCTCAGTGACTCGAGGTTTTTTCGAGCGCTGCGGTGGCAGCGTCAATCGCCGCGGCTTCTTTTTCGAGCACGCCGCTGACGCGAACAATTTGCTCGCTGGCCTCCGGCCAAAGTTTTTGTTCGATGGCTTCGCGCACGGCGGGAATTGTTTTCACTCCGTAGCCCGTGTAAAAACCCGGCGCGTAGAGCATGTGCTTGAACCAATCTCGGCGCGGTAACCCCTTCGCGTCGGTGAGCATGCGTTCACACTGGAGCAGCCGCATGTTTACGTCGGTCAACGACGCCGACGCCAGCGCCACGCCGTCTCGCATCGCGGTGGTGTGCGCGCGGCCGTAATGTTCAGACGAACGCGAAAGTGTTTCAATCGCATTTCGCAATGGAGCGAAATTCAGGAACGGAGGAACATCTTCTCGCGAAGGCGCCTTTAGTTTTTCCTGCGGATCCGATGTTGCCTCGAAAACTTTTTCGTCGATCTGCCGATTATGTTCGACGGTCTGATCGCGCTCGGTCTGCGCAAGCGTTTCCAATTCTGTTTCGTAGCGCCGCACCGTGGCCGTAAGCGAATTGAAATCGAACGGAAGCAAATCGGCGTCGGCCATGCGCATTACCGCGGTTCCGATGGTTTGCGACATTGCTTTGCCGTATTCAAATTTCACGTCATCGAAATGCGTGAACCAATAAAAATCATCGTAGATCGAATGATAGACGCCCGCGCTGCTGTCTTCCCCGCCATAGCGCATGTCCATGCTGGCTATGCCGAGGAAATCCAGAAACACTGTGTAATCAGAGCCGGAACCAAGCGCGCCAAGTTGAAATCCTTGTCCGCCGCCCCCTCCGCGACCTGCCGGCACAGCAGCTGCATCGCCACGGCCACCCCGTCCTCCCGCCGCGCCAGCACCTGAACGACGCAACTGATCGCGTTGCAGAACAGAAATATTTTTTTCCGGATCGGTGACGCTTCGCGCGACATCATTGACGAATGGTTCCAGCGAATGCGATCCGGAAACATTCAGATAGCCGCGGCTGTTGTTATCCGAATTAATGTAAACCACGGCGTGCTTCTTCAAATCGTCCGCATGAGTTTCCGCCCACTCGGTCGAACCCAGCAGGCCCGGCTCTTCGCCATCCCAGGCGCAATAGATAATCGTGCGCTTCGGCCTCCATCCCTGCTTCACAAGATCGCCCATCGCGCGCGCTTCTTCCAGCATCGCCACTTGACCGGAAATCGGATCGTCGGCGCCATTCACCCACGCGTCGTGATGATTTCCGCGAATCACCCATTCGTCCGCCTCGGACGAACCGTGAAGTTTCGCGATGACGTCATACAACGTGGCCATGTCCCAATTCGATTTCACTTTCAGATGAACTTTCGCGGGGCCGGGACCAATGTGATACGTCAGTTGCAATGCGCCTCGCCACGCCGCGGGCGCAACGGGACCGCGCAACGCTTCGAGCAACGGCTGCGCGTCCGCATAAGAAATCGGGAGCACAGGAATTTTCGTGATGGTCTGCGCATCCTTAATAGCAAGCCGCTTTGCATCCGGAGTTGCGCCAACTCCGGGCGTTAGCGGATCGCCGGGATACAGCGGCATATCCGCGACACTGCCGCGCTGCACGCCATCCTTCGGACGATACGGACCTTCAGGAAAAACTGCGCCTTCGTAATATCCGTCGTCGCGCGGATCAGAATAAATAATGCAGCCGACCGCGCCATGTTCGTGAGCAACCTTGGGCTTGATGCCGCGCCAGGTCTGGCCGTAACGCGCGATTACGATCGCACCGTTCACAGAAATTCCGCGGCGATCGAGTTCTTCGTAGTCAGCGGGCGCGCCGTAGTTCACATAGACGAGCGGTGCGGTCACATCGCCATCAATTGAGTATGCGTTGTAACTCGGCAGTTGTTCTGATTGCTGATTCGACGTGGGATCGCCGGCAACCGGAGGCTCTTGCAGCTTAGCCACAAATTTTGTCGGCTCCACAAGCTCGACCGCGCGCTCTTTCGGCGTTGGAAAAAGTACGCTGAAAGTTTCAATGTTCGCGTCCCAGCCGTAGCTTTTGAATTGCGCAAGCAACCACTCGGCATTGTCCTTGTCATAAGGCGAGCCGACGTGATGAGGACGCGCCGTCAAGCGCTGCATCGCGTCGCGCATTTTGTCCCCGGAAGGCATGGCGCGAAATTTTTGTTCCCATTGCACTTCTGCGCGCGCGTCGTCTGGCGCAAAGCCATCCATCGCCACAGCACGCTCCTGCGTAAGCGCCGGAAGCGAAATGAGAGCTGCGCACAAGACCGCGAGAACAAAAAAGCGCTTCATGAAACCCTCCCCGAAATCCGAGCGCCGATTATAACGGCAGTCGAGCGCGATTTAGGCAAACTATTTTTTGGCAAGGCGGAATATTTTTGAGTAATTCATCACGCAGCCGATGATTCACTTTTTCCGTTATGCGCCTGTCTGTTAGCATGATACGGAGAACGGCGCGCGTGGTCGAAATGCGCGTTCGGAGACTGAAGAATGCTGAAGTGCCGGATCATTGTGGTGGCTGCGATCACCGGAACGCTGCTGCTCGCGGGAATTCTCACGGCGCAAACACCGTCATCCGGCGGCACATGGCAATTTACCGTTTCGGGTGACTCGCGGAACTGCGGCGATGTTGTGATGCCCGCAATCGCCGCGGATGTCGCAAGACATCACCCTTCATTCTATTGGCACCTGGGCGATTTTCGCGCGACGTACACTTTCGACGAAGATATTTTGCAACAACCCGCGCACATGCTGCGGCCGCCGACCATCTCTGAATACTTGCGCAACGAGTGGCCGGATTTTCTGGACAATCAAATCGCGCCGTTTGGCGATCTGCCCGTCTTTCTGGGAATTGGCAATCACGAAACCATCGCGCCGAAAACTCGCGAGGAATTCATCGCGCAATTTGCGGACTGGCTGGACACTCCCGTTCTGCGCGCGCAGCGGCTTCGCGATAATCCGCACGATCATCAATTGCATATTTATTATCACTGGCGCGAGCGCAACATCGATTTCATCAATATGGATAACGCGACTGATGACCAATTTGACGCCGTGCAGATGGAGTGGTTTGAAGACGTACTGGCGCGGGACGTGGCCGATTCAAATATCGCAACCGTCGTTGTCGGCATGCATGAAGCGCTGCCCGACAGTATTTCCGAGGATCACAGCATGAGCCAGTCGCCTACCGGCGTGGAAAGCGGTCGGCGCGTCTATCAGGAATTATTGCGCGCGGAAAAAAGTGGGCACAAACGCATCTACGTGCTGGCCAGCCATTCGCATTTTTACATGGCGAATATTTTCAACACGGAATACGTTCACCAGCACGGAGGAGTTTTGCCCGGATGGATTATCGGAACCGCCGGCGCGTTTCGATATCCGCTGCCGCCGAATGCGAGCGCCGCGGCCGCCGCGCAAACCAACGTGTACGGATATCTTCTGGCGAATGTGAAAGCGGACGGCTCGATTGATTTTCAATTTCAGAAACTGGAAGAAGATAGCGTGCCCGCGGCCGTCGTAAAGCGCTACGAGCAGAAATTCATTCACTGGTGCTGGACGCAGAATTCCGACGCGAGATAATCCACCGAGCAAATTTATGGAAGAAAAATTCATGCAGCACGCCATCGAGCTGGCTCTGGAAAATGTCCGGAGCGGGCGCGGAGGCCCGTTCGGCGCAGTGATCGTTAAAGATGGCGCGGTGATTTCAGAAGGAACGAATCGCGTTACTTCCACAAATGATCCGACGGCGCATGCGGAAATTATCGCGATACGCGAAGCGTGCCAAAAGCTCGGAACATTTCAGCTCGATGGCTGCGAACTCTACACCAGCTGCGAACCATGTCCGATGTGTCTTGGCGCAATTTATTGGGCGCGGCCGGCAGGCGTAATTTACGGCGCATCCGCAGCTGACGCTGCCGCCGCGCAATTCGACGACGCGTTTATTTTCCGCGAGATCGCGCAGCCCACGCGCCTGCGAAAAATTCCCATGTCGCAAGTGATGCGCGACGAAGCGCTAGTTGCCTTCCGCGCTTGGCTGGATAAGAGCGACAGAATTCGATACTAAGATGTTTCGGCGGAATCGCGCCCGAACTACTTCTCCGCCACAACTATCTGCTCCCCGGCCGGCGGCACGTGCAGCACGCTCGACTTAAATCCCGCGTTCGCAAACATTTTCTGATATTGCGAAAACGTATACGCATCTCCGGCAACCGTGTTGGCCAACATCACCAAGCTAAATCGCGCGGACATCGGTGGGCTGATGCGATCCTCATTCGGCACAAATTCCAGCGCGACCGCGCGTCCACCGGGTGCAAGCGCGGCGTGAACTTTGCGAAGAAGTTTTTCGTTGGTCGGCACATCAAAGTGATGCAAAAAG
>DASYNR010000030.1:0-3296 GCA_036008485.1 Candidatus Acidiferrales bacterium
GAGAACTTCCATCAATCCATCCATCGAATAAATTGTGCCGCGCGAAACGGCGATGAAGTAAGCGCCGCGTTTCATTTCTCGGAACTGAGTTGCGCCGATCATTCCTTTGGTTGTATCGGTTTCGGGGACGGTGATGAAGACGACGTCGGCGAGCGGCAGCACAGTATCTAGCTGATTGGGCTTTACCATTTGTTTGATCACCGGCGAAGGCGCTGCGTCCTTCGGGTCGACGCCGATAATCGTCATGCCGAATCCGTTGGCGCGCTCGGCGATTTTCGTTCCCACGCCGCCGACGCCAACGATTACGGCCGTCTTGCCTTGCAGATCCGTAAGCTGGGCAAGATTGCGTGGCATTTCCCATTTGCCTTTTGCGGGAATGGTTTGGTTCAGTCCACGCGTAAGTGCGAGCAACAGCGCCATTGCGTGATCGGCAACTTCGGGACCGAGAACTACTTTCAGATTCGTGAGTGTGATCTCCGTATTTTTGAAAACCGGAGCGATGCCCTCTACGCCGGAATTCATGATGTGCACCCATTTCAATTGTTTCGCGGCTTGAAGTTCCGCGCGATTCAGTTGGGTGGCGATCAGCGCGTCGGCGTCGGCGATTTCCGTGTTCAGTTGATCGGGTGTGGGGGCCACTATGGAAATGCTCGGAGGAGCGGATTTTCTAAGTTCATCGACTGTGGCGCTTGGCAGACCGGTGATGACTATTTTTTTCTTCGCCGGCGCAGTTGTCTGGCCGAAAGCAAATGCGACGAGCAGGGTTAGTAAAACGGAACGAATTGCGAATGAAGTTTGCATATCGGTATGTTGCCCTTAGCGAATTGTACATCGAAGGTCGTCGGGAGCGAAAATCGGGTGTGCGAAGCGGCGGTAACTTTCAAACATCATGGTCCGGACGCGATGAGTTCAAGCGCAATATTCGTGCTAACATTTTTCGACTCGCCTTTTATCTAGCGGCGAAGCATCCGTAGAACTGTGTTTTGGAAACAACAAGCACGTTTTGAGAGCGGCGATTACTCGCTGAAACGACCAGACCAGCATGGAAATTTCATCAGAGCTGCGATATCCGACCAAGTGGTATTCCAAACTGGTTGTGGCCGTCATTGCGATTCTTTTTTTTACTCTGCTTTCATCCACAACTGTTTCCATATTTCTGCTTTACCGCATACTTTCGCCGACGCATTCGCAAATGGATTTGAACGCCACGGATTTTCCGGGACGTCCCGAGGAATTTGCCTTCACCGTTCCCGGTGGAGCGCAGCGCACCGGCTGGTTTTTCCCCGGTCTTCGTGGAGCGCCGACAGTCGTGCTCTGTCACGGCTATGGATCGAGCCGGGCCGAATTGTTGACGCTCGCAACTTCCATTCAAGACCGTCAATACAATGTTTTCATTTTCGATTTTGCGGGCCACGGAACGAATAAGGGCTACACAACATTGGGATTTCAGGAAACGCGCGAGCTGAAGGCTGCACTCGATGGATTGGCGCAACGCGATGACGTCAATAAAGATAGTTTTGCAATTTGGGGAACAAATCTTGGAGCGTATGCGGCTCTCGCCGTTGCGGAAAAAACTCCCGCGGTTCGCGCTCTGATTCTGGAATCGGTTTACAACAGGCCAACAGATTTTTTGCGGCTGCAAGTTACGCGATCTGGGCTTTCCCATTTGCCGTGGCTGCAAAGTATGACGTCGTACGCATTTGATTTTGAGCACCGCGAAGATCGCGATGTGCCGCCGGATTCGACGGGGCTTGGAACTTTGAAAGGCGTGTACAAGTTATTTTTGGAATCGCCCGACGAACAGGAACTGGCTGTGTCAACGCACACTCTTTTTCTACGCTCTCCCGAGCCGAAACAGGAAGCAGTGCTTGCACAGGGAAATTACGCGGGAATGCCGGACGATGCGAAACGCGGATACGAGAATCGAATATTGAGTTTCCTGTTGGTGAATTTGCCGGCGAATCCAGCCACGCCCGAAAAATAATTTATTCTTCAAGAAAATTTTGCAGACGAATCAAGGTAAATTTATACGGCGTGGCTGCACTGGTTGAACGCGCACAAGCCATGCGGCCGGCGCAGTTTGTTGGACGGGAGTGCATTCCATCGCGCGCTTGCGAATATCACGGCATCCTGCGTCGTTGGTGAAAAGCCAGAATGAGCCGCCGGATTCCGGAGTCCATTCCGGAATTTGGCGGTCGAGATAATATTCCAGTCCGTATTGCCAGGCGCGATCCAATTGGTATGACCCGAGCGAACCCGCTGGAATTTTTTCCGAGTTCGCAATTCCATGCCCGGATTCCGCTGAAAGAAATGCTCGTGCTGTGGCGCGCGAGGAAACTGACGGATCAATTCGCGGCACGACGAAGCGGTTCGCTGCAACGAGAAGACCTGCGATGAGCGCTGCGTTGACGAGAAGCGCTGCCGCGATGCGGCGCGTGGAGCCGAGAACGGCGACGATTGCTCCTCCTGCTGCCGCGCCGGCCAGAAAATACCAGATGGTTCGCGATTGCGCGAAAGGTGACGTGGGAAGTTGGCGATGAAGCCAGAAACCCGCGCCGACTACAAGCGCGAGCCAAGTTGCGCCGAGTCCCATGGTGACCCCGCGAGCGGCGTCATCGCGATTGCAACGGATTCGGCCGGCAGCGGCGGCGAGCAAGAGGACGAGCGCCGGAACAGCGGGGAGAATGTAGCCGGGCAATTTCGATTTTGAAGCGCTGAAAAAAATCACTACGAAGATCGTCCAGCAGGCGAAATAAAATCCGGGACGCGCAAAGCGTTCACGCCATTCTTTGATCGCCGCGGCACGCAGGCCGAGCGCGAAGAGAATCGCACTCCACGGCAAAATCCACAGGACGAGAATCGGAGGGAAAAACCACCACGGTTTTACGTGATGAAAAACCGGCGTGAGGAATCGCTCAAAGTTGTGCTGGAAAATAAAGACGTTCAGAAAATCCGGATTTCGTCTGGCACAGAGAAAGTACCAGGGCAACGCGGTCAGAAGGAAAAGGAATACCGAAAGTGGATGTGCGAGGCGGAAAGAGCGCGTCCATTTCCTTGAAAGTGCAGCCCACAATGCGACGGCTCCTCCCGCGAGCACAACCGCAGCGGGACCTTTTGCGAGAGTTGCGGCGCCGAGAAAAAATCCGAATCCTGCGCGGCACCAGAAGTTTGGATTTTCTTCAAAAATTAGTGCGGCTCCGCAAGCCATCGCGCCGGCAATTGTGGCGGTGAAAAGCATGTCTGGAGTTGCGGCGCGAGCGAACGCGAGAGTTGCAACGCATGTGGGAAACATCAGC
>DASYNR010000031.1:0-9158 GCA_036008485.1 Candidatus Acidiferrales bacterium
GTGGCGCAAAAGTGATGCCCCAAGCGAAACTATTGTCCAGCGTGCGAAATTTGCTAATTTCCCTGTGCTAGAATCGCCAAACCCGGCGGTTGAACTTATTGGGAGGCAGCCATGAACGAACCCATTCCGTTTACTCCAATCACAATCGGCATTGCTGTGGTGCTTTTTCTGCTCGGCGCCGCGATGACGTGGATTTGGAGCCGTCTGCACGCGCGCGAACTTTCCGCGCGAGTTCGTGAATTGGAAGCCGAAGCGGGTGGCAGTCAGTCGGTGGAAGCGGAAGTGCGAAGGCAATCGCTTGAGCTGAAAGCGGAACGCGACGTGCTCCGCGAAAAATTGGAGATGGAACAACAGCGCCGTGCCAGCGCCGAAAGTTCAGCAGACAAGGCGCGAGAGAACATCGACGAGCAAAGAAAATTGCTGGACGAAGCGCGCACAAAATTCGCGGACGCATTTCAAGGACTGGCTTCCGATGCGCTCGGCAAAAGCTCTCAGCAGTTTCTAGAACTCGCAAACTCCAAATTTGAATCTTTGCGCGGCGAAGCCGAAGGCGATTTGGAACAGCGCAAGGTTGCCATCGAAGGATTGGTGCGTCCGCTGGGCGATACGCTTGGCCAATTAAATGAGCGCCTGCAACAAGTTGAATCTTCACGTCAGGAAGCCTACGGCGAATTGCGCTCGCAGGTGAAGCAACTTGCGGACACCAGCAAAGAATTGCGTGTCGAGGCGAGCTCTCTTTCCAATTCGCTGAAGCAGCCGCAAGTGAAAGGACGTTGGGGAGAATTGACTCTGCGCCGCGCCGTGGAATTGGCGGGCATGTCTCCACATTGCGATTTTGTCGAGCAAGTTTCGGTGGACACCGAAGGCGGACGTTTGCGTCCCGACATGATTGTGCACTTGCCCGGCGGCGGGAGAGTGGTGATTGACGCGAAAGTTCCTCTCAACGGTTTTCTTGCAGCCACCGCTGCGGAAAATGATGACGAGCACGCAGCCGCAATGCTGGAACATGCGCGTTTAGTGCGCGGACACATTCAAGCGCTTTCCGCGCGCGAATATTGGAAACAATTTGAGCCCACGCCGGAATTTGTGGTGCTCTTCGTGCCCGGCGAATCGTTTTTCAGCGCCGCGCTTGAAAGCGTTCCCACTCTAATTGAAGAAGCGATCGACAAACGCGTTGTGCTCGCAAGCCCGACCACGCTGATCGCTTTGCTACGCGCGATTTCCTACGGATGGCGCCAGGAAATGTTGGCGGAAAATGCAGAGCGCATCAGTTCGCTGGGCAAGGAACTCTACGAGCGGCTGGTGGTTTTCTCGGATCATTTGAGCGACGTTGGCCACTCGCTGGAAAAAGCGAACGAAGGCTATACAAAAGCGGTGCGTTCGTTTAATACGCGGCTGCTTCCCGGCGCGAATAAGTTCCGCGATTTAGGCGTGGCCAGTACAAAAGAAATTGAAGCCCTCGAGCCGGTAGAAAGTTTGCCAGAGCCGTTGTCCGGCGTTTCCGCCGAGCCGGAAATTGCGGCGTCCACAGAAGACGCACAATCGGCTCGCGCCGCCGCAGCTTCCTCATCTGAAGCTACGTAATCGAAAGACTTCGCGGCCCACAAAGCAGTTCGATTTACGGCTGTGCCGCCAATAGTTGCTCGATTATTGTTTCAAAATCTTTTCTGCTTCGCATTCCGATCGCCGTTTGAACGATTCTTCCATCGCGTGCGATAAATACCGTTTGCGGAAGCAGGCGTAGACCACCATAGTTATCTGCGACAGATGAATTTCCGAGAAGAATCGGATAATTTATTTTCATCTCGTTCACAAATTTTCCCACGCGTTCCTGGCTGCCGTCGTCCATCGACACGCCGATAATTTCCATTCCTTGCGGCCGATATTTTTCGTAAAGAGCCACTAGCGCGGGCATCTCGACTCTGCAAGGTGCGCACCACGTGGCCCAGAAGTTCAGCAAAACAATTTTCCCTCGATAGTCGGAAAGTTTTGCCGATCTCCCATCAAGAGATTTCAGCTCGAAGTCGGGAGCAACTTTCGCTTGTTGCTTCGGATCGGCGCTCGCACCTCGATCATGCGAATCGGGTAGCGCGCGGAATCCGGCAAAAATCAAACTCACTATTCCGAGCGAGACTGCGACGGCCGCAACCGTTCTAACTCTCATGAGATTCACATCGCCTTTCATAGAAACTTCTCCGCCATGTGGCGGAACAGCGGAATCTGATTCATCCAGGAATTAACGATCGTGAAATGACGCGTGAAGACCAGCATGCCGACTGCGATCATCACTACGCCGCTCATTATTTCCAAAGTGCGCAGGTGGTTTCGAAATCGGGAATAGAAGATCAGGAAACGATCGATGGCGCACGACGTCAGCAAGAACGGTATCGCCAGCCCCGAAGAATAAATTGCCAACAGAGCGATGCCTTTCCAAATCGTGTCTTCGGCGGCTGCAAATGTAAGTATCGCCGTCAGAATTGGTCCAACGCAGGGTGACCAGCCGAATCCAAATGAGAACCCAACTAGAAATGCGCGAAAAGGAGTATGTCCGCCCGAAATTCCGTGCACGCGCTTATCCGCATACAGGAACTTGAAGGGAAGCAGCCCCGTCATATGCACGCCGAAACCGATCAAGAGCAAGCCGGCGAATTTGCTGAAGAACGAAAAGTGTTGCGCGAAGATTTGGCCAAAGCTTGAGGCCACCGCGCCCAGAGCGATAAACACAATGCTGAATCCCAAAATAAAGAAAATGGAATTGAGCATCACCGAGCGCATCAGTCGGCCGCTTTGATTTTTTATATCTTCCACGCTGGCGCCGGAAATAATAGAGACGTATCCCGGCACCAGCGGCAGAACGCAGGGCGACGGAACGAGACAACCCCTCCGATAAAAGCGGCAATTGGCAGCGGCAGCGAGTGCATGTCGGCCTCCTTAAATCGCGTTGAGCATGTCTATCGCGCGTGCCCTCGCAAGGGCACGCGCGAGTTCGTGTTATTTGAACCAGGCCGAGAAATCCGATTTAATAAATTCCTTAGCACCGTCTCTTCCTGTTAGGCGCATCCAGAACGATCCGCCTTCGCGTTCCATTCTCAAATCAATATCGAAGAACGGGCAGCACCGGCGTTCTCCGGCCGCCCATTCGGCAACCAGTTTTATTGATGCCGGGTCAACCGGAAATTCAAATGCAAATCCGTCCGGCAGTTCCTTGGTGCTTTTGTGGAGCGATCGAAGCATCGGGCCAAGTTCATCGAAGTGGCGTTTTCTCTCCTCCGGAGTAAGCGCCAGGCGGTCACAAGCAAATGGACTTTCATGAGTCGACGCAACGGAAGTTGTCGCAGATTGTTTGGGCGAAGGCCTGCTGGAAGCGGGCAACGAAAGCGCGAATAAAATAGGCATCGCTACAGATAGGACTGCAAGCTGAAATGCTTTCATATTTTTCTCCTCTGTGTGGTCTCATCTATCGGTCGGCGGACCGTACAGTACAACGCTACAACTTAAAGCTGACTTTAACGCAAGCACTATTTTCTGGCGCGAAACATCGCTAGCGTTCTAGAATGTATTCATGGCGGGACTTACAATTTCTCAAGTTGCCGGGCAGGTGGACCTTCGCCCGTCGGCCATTCGCTACTACGAAAGAATTGGGATTCTTCCGGCGGCACAACGATCCAGTGGTCAACGGAGATACGACGAAACGATCATGTACCGGCTCGCGGTGATTCAACGAGCGCGGCTAATCGGATTTAGTTTGGAAGAAATTCGACGCCTGTTTTTTGGTTTTCGCACAAATACTCCCGCGTCAAAGCGCTGGGCGGAACTTTCCCGACAAAAACTCGCGGAATTGAAAACGCTGGTCGAGCACATTCAGACGATACAAGGATTGCTTCGACGACAGCAGAATTGTCGGTGCACAAAGTTGGACCAGTGCGGGAAAGTAATGTTTCTGAAAAGCTGCGAACAACATGCCGCGAAGGATAACCCTCAGAAGAAAACAAGAAAATCGTAAGATCGAGTCTGAAACCACTTGGACTTTTCTTTATCGCACCAGGCTTTCCTGGCTAAAAAGGCAATACTATTTGTCCACGCGCTCGATCCAAATGGACGAAGGCGCGGAAGATTTTCAGGCAAGCAGGCGGCGGACCAATCGGCGAAGTCTTTCGCGGTCCACATCCGGCATATGAAGAAACTCCACGCCGCCGCCGGACGCGCTAACATTTCGCACAACCGCTGTAGATCGAATGTGCCAAATCCCGGCGCGAATATCTACTCGAATGTGGTCGCCTACCATGAAGCGCCGGCTGGATTCGATGAAAGCTCCGCCGAGACTAATTTGATTGACCCGCGCAGACGCAGTTGCGAGCCCTTTTTTCGCGCGAAGAGACATCCGCGTTTCTGCTGGAACTCCGACGCGATTATCAATTCGCGTTTCGATTCGCGCAGTGTACGGACGATCCAGCGGAATCCGAAAATATCGGCGCGGACTCGCGTGCGAAATATTGGATTTGCTCAGCGCGTCATGTGAGGCGCGAAGCCGCGCGGACGCTGGATGATTTTCAATCAACGCGAGCGCTTCTACCGCCGCGGCGCGCAGTCCAGCTGGCTCCGTGTGCACAATCCCCTGACGCTGGCGCAAAAGAGTGCGCAACAAATCTGCCGCGTCAGGCGCGCGCAAACGGCCGAGCGCTTCAATCGCTTTGATGCGAATGAAAACATCGCGCAACTGCTCGAGCGATCCCGAAGCAATTTTGCACAAAAGCGGAATAGCGGATTTTTCGCCGCTAATTCCGATCTCGTCCAGCATCACGGGAACCACAAGTGGATGCGCCTCCGGAAGCAACTCGGAAAATGTGCGCGCAACTCCGGTGGGCTTCGTTGTTGTTGAAGCTGAATCATGGCGCGTCAATTCTGCGACAGCGAGATCCTGCAAATTCCAATCCCAAGCCGGAAGCGCGCGCGGCAATGCGTCCACAAGCCGCTGCGGCTCGGTGGCCGCCAAAAGTTTTATCGCCGTTGCTGCGCGGTGTCGGCGCGGATCAATCAAATGTGATTGCAGCGCGCCAAGAACAGGTTCGCCCGCGGCGATCACCAACCGCGCCATCGCCGGAAGATCGTCCAATCCACGGTGCGCGTTCAAAGTGCTGCCAAGCGCGCTGAGCAATCGTTCCGGATTTCGCGCCAGCAATCGTGCTAACGCTGGATCTGTTGCGCCATGCGATCGAGTTTGTTTGGAAGGATTCGCCAGCAGCGCCTTATCCAATAACAGTTGCCAGTTGGTCTCGATCATCAATCGTTCGGCAAGCGCGTTCAGGTGAGAATGCTCTGCATCACGCGGAGCGTCTTCAAGAGCGACGAGGATGCGCTCGAATTCACTAAAGTCGTTTCGCACGATGGAAAGGCGCGCCAGATTTTCCACCAGCGCCGCAAGCACTCCCGCAATTCCCGGCGAAACTTCTGCAATCAACGCGCGAACGGCTGCGCGATCCAACTCGAAAGGACTTTCTTCCCGCCACAATTGCTCGATCACCGGCAAAAGTTCCACCAATCCATTTGCCGCGGTGCGGCGCGCGCGATTTTCTTCCGACTCCAACGCGCGGCCGTAATTTGAAATTAGAATTCGCGACTCGCGAATCGGCGCGCTGCCATGGCTGCTGCGGCCTGCGCTCAAAAGTTGGTCGACGTAACGGCGTAGAACGGAGAGCGGAACGCACCACGCTTCCGCGCCGCGCAATGCCGCCGATTTTTCGCGCGGCGGAAGTTCATCCCAAAAACTGTGATGAAGACGCTCGGCGCAAAGTTCGGCCGCTGCGGCTGTGAGTTCAGGAAGACCGGGAATCAGCGCGCGCGCCGCGCGAGAAAGTGCCGCGCCCAGTGAACCTGAATAATTGGAGTGTTCAGTGACATCGGTGTTTGCGTTTGTGGCGCGAACAAGAGATTCACTAAGAGATGAAAAAACGCCACGCAAATCGGAAACCGCGAGACGTCCCGTAAGAAACTGCGCGGTAAGCGTTTCGAGAAATAAATATTCGGAAATGCGCGCGAGATATTTGTCTCCGGCTTCGCAATCTCGCGGCGCGTGTTTTGACATTGCACGGACCAGTTGATAAATCGTGCGGCTTTCCGCATCAAGCACTGCAATCTGAATGGATTCTGCCACGCGCTGCGAATTATTTTCCGTGCTCGCGCCAACGATCGGTTCAAGGCGCGCGAGTAATCGCAGCGCAGCAGACAAATCTTCAAACGCCGGCGGCGCAGCGGGCGATTCAAGATGATGCGCTGCGAATTGTGAGCCCGGATGTGCAACCAAAACAGAAACGAGTGTCGCCAGCGCAGCTGTTGGACGCTGACGCAATGGAACATTCACGCGAATTCCCAGGATGCGAAATTCAGCAAGGCGCGCGAGCCATTCAGAGTCAGAAAGATTGCGCTGAGAATTCAACATGCGGCTCAGTGCATCCAACTCTCCAAGATTTGTTTGCGGTAGAAATAAAAGTGTGCGAATTCCGCGGCGCTTCCAGCTATCCACAAGACCTGTCCACGCGGCATTAATTTCCAAAGGCGTTGGATCTGTATTTTTCGCAGGAGAAAAAACGAGAACGTCATTTTCAATTCCGATTGCAATCGGTGAAACGCGTTCCAGCGCCGCGCGCAAATGAAGATCCGCGGTTTCGAGTGCTGCGCTGGCGAGCGGATGATTTTTCTGATACAGGCGCGTAGCAACGCACAGTGCCTGAAACGATCGCAAAAATCGGCCAACGCAAAATTCCACGGCATCTTGCGGGGTGGCATTTATTTTCGCAGACACATTCGCTTTGCTCCCGCGAGTTACAGAAGTCGTGGACGAGACGCGATTTTTCCCGCTGGAATCGCGATGAAGACGCGCGTCAGCGGAAGATGGAGTTGAGAAGGCGTGATGCGCCATGACGCTATGTTCTATCGGGAGGGGCCGCGGCGAAGAAATTGTGCAAGCTCGGTGGTCGAATTGGTAACGGGGTGGGCTGCGAAAAACTTGACCCGCGATTGGATTAATTTCGGAGCGGAAGGATATCGTCGGTGACTCTTGCCCAATCCGGAAGGAACCGCAATTTATTCAGAAGTGCTTGATGTTGCGCGGAACGAAGATGGCCTTGCAAAACCAGCGTGCCGCCTTCTACTGAAACGTGAACTTGATCAGAAATTCCCGCGTCGGTGAGTCGGGTTTCGATTGCAGTTTTCAAATTCGCCATGCGAACTCGCAAAGGCAGTTGCGTGTTTAAAACTGGAGAAGTTGTTGGCGAAGGTTGCGGCGGAGTTGGAGAAAATGGATCGGCAACCGGCGGAACGATTGAGTCCGCGCTCGTCGGTTTTTCAGTAGACGCTGAATCGTCGGATGGCTTTGATTTTCCACTCGGAGTAGATGCGTTGTTTGAATCATCCTGCTTCGGTATTGCAACCGGCGGCGCAGACTTGGCTGATTTAATTTTTGCAGGTGCAACCGGCGTGGATGGCGCCGGATTTGTCAACGCGGGTGCGGCAGAGTCTGACGACGGCGTCTGCGGAGGCGTCGATTTTTTGTCGAGAAACGAATGCATCGCGGCGATTACGTCCGGGGTATAAGGCCGAATGTAATAACCGGTGGCCGAAATTACGCCGAGGAGCAGCACCGAAAACCAGAATGTGGTCCAACCGCGCGCTTTGGCTTTGGCGGCCGATTTTCCGTCGTAGAGCGTTCCTCCTGTTGAAGGAATCGCAACAGTGCGCGCGATATCGGGCAACACGATATTTGTTGCAGGACGCGCATAACTTGCGCGCGGCTGCGAAGGTCTGAGCGAGAGTTTTTGCGGCGCAGTCGGAGTTGGCAAATATGATGCATGCAAATCTTCACGCAATTCCTGCTCGAAATTCCGGTAGTTCTTCAACGCTTCCAGCAATTCGCCGCAGGTTTGGAAACGCGCTGTCGGTTCTTTCGCGAGCGCGCGGGAAATCACGTTGCACAAACCTGTGTTGATGGAAGGATCGAGTTCGCGCGGCGGAATCGGTTCTTCGTTGACGATCTTATAAATTACAGTCGTGATGTTTTGTCCGGGAAATGGTTTTTCGCCGGTCACAAGTTCGTAAAGAATTACGCCGAGCGCAAAAATATCTGACCGGCCGTCAACCGTTTTACCTTTTATTTGTTCCGGTGACATGTAAGAAGGCGTTCCGATCACGGCGGCTGTTTGCGTTGTGTTGAAACGGAGAATTTTCGCGGTGCCGAAATCGGTGATTTTTACAGTGTCATCAGCGGTGATCATTAAATTTGCGGGTTTCACGTCGCGATGAATAATGTTGTGTTTATGCGCGTAATCGAGCGCGGAAGAAGCCTGCTCGATAATTTTTGTCGCGCGCGGAAGCGGAAATGATTGGTGCTCGTCGAGCAGCGATTGCAGGCTGCGGCCTTCGACCAATTCCATGGTGATGTAAAAAACGCCGCCTTCTTCGCCGGCGTCATAAACAACAACAATATTTGGGTGAGTGAGAATTCCGGCGGCGCGCGCTTCAGTTTGAAAGCGCGTCAAAAATTCCGGACGATTTGCGCCGCTTCCGTCAGCGGCAAGATGCATTGTTTTTACGGCGACGTCGCGTCCGATCACAGGATCGTGCGCGCGATAAACAACGCCCATGGCTCCGCGGCCCAGTTCGTCAAGAAGCTGGTAGCGGCCGGTTTTGGCAAGTGTCGTCATTGGGCTGAGTTGGTGCAGCGCGCGTCCATTTAAAAATGTGGGACGCGAAGCCGCTGCCTTTCCTGCTATCGCAGGAGGAATGCTCGCGAGGTTTTTCGGCGCGCGCGGAGACTGGCGAGAGACCGCGCAAAATCACGCCTGTGCAACACCTGGCTCGGCGAAAAAACGTCGCCGAAAGCCGAGGTCATACCTCGATTGAACATAGCGTTAGGGATTGGGGGCGTCAATCAAACTGAAGTACAGGGTGTTCCGTAACGGCAATAGCGAAAAACAGTCGACAGTCGATAGTTGAGAGTTGGGTGGTGCGGGCGGGGGAAGATGAAAAAGTGCATTATAATGCATGTTGAGGGTGAGATTTTGGGAAAAAGTGCATTATAGTGCAGTTTTTGAGGGAGGAAAAAACACGGAAAACGCTCTCAGCGCAGAGATCGCAGAGACGTGGAGGACAGATTTGAGGGGGAC
>DASYNR010000032.1:0-4980 GCA_036008485.1 Candidatus Acidiferrales bacterium
ACATGCTTCAACGCTCAAGAGGAAATTTATCAGGCGTCGATGGAAGAACTCGACCAGCTTCGCGTCGCAGTGCCCGAGCTTGCGAAATATATCGGCCCCCCGTGCTATCTTCGCGCCGGAATCGCCACGCCGATTTGCACCGAAGGTTCGCATTTTTGCGGAGTGAAGGTTTGGACGGACTTCCCACAAATTCAGCGCCGCATTTGAATCGCGCGAAACTCCGGTCGAATCAAATTGAATGAGCAATTAAAATGACACGAAGTGGGAGCATCGCCTATTACCTTGCGGCAGTTGTGTGCGGCAGCTTCTTTTTCACGCTCGCCCATTTTTTGATCGGCACCGACCGAGGCAGCGATCCCGATTGGGCGCGCGCAATCCTATTTTCATTTTTTCTCGGCACAATTTTTATGTGCATTCCCCAAATTATCGCGGGATTTGTTTTGCGCCGCCTCGCCGGTCCTCTGCATTGGACAAAAGCCTGGCACTGGGCCATCGGCGGCGCCGGAGTTTTTCTTTTGGTGCTGATCGTGTTGGGATTTCTCGGCGCGGCATTCGATCGTGCGGCCGCCGGCTCTCGCATCGCGCCGCTCGGTCCTTTTGTTTTCGGCCAGTCCACCATGCGCAGCGGCATCTGGCAAACGCTTTCCGCCGGCGCGCTCACCGCATTAGTTTTATTTTCAGTCCAGCGCGCGTTTGGCGGCCAGGAAACAGCCCAGCAGAAGTCTGTTTGACTTAGCAGGGAGCGCTCGTTATTCTAAATATGGAAATAGCAGAAATGTTTGCACCCTTCTATTAGGTCATTCCTCTTCGGCGCTCCGCCATCGCGGCGCGTTCAGCACTCAGGCTGAAGCTTTTCCAAATCAACATCTCAGCAGGTTTTTTGCTATTCGCGAAGAGGGAAGTGAGCATTCCATGTCCACGCTTTACGAAAAACTGAAGCAAGTCGAAGCGCGATACGACGAAATGTCCGAGCAGCTTTCCTCGCCGGAAGTTCTCGCCGACTCCGCGCGCATCCAGAAGCTCGCAAAAAATCATTCCGACCTCGCGGAAATCGTCGCCAAATATCGCAAGTGGAAAAAGATCGAGCAGGGATTGCGCGAAGCAAAACAAATGGCCAATGACGCGGACGATCTCGAAATGCGCCAGATGGCCCACGAAGAAGAAAAACAGTTAAACGCGCAACTCGTGGACGTCGAAGAAGAACTGAAAGTTTTGCTGCTGCCGCGCGATCCGCTCGACGAAAAAAACGTCATCCTCGAAATTCGCGCTGGAACCGGCGGCGACGAAGCCGGACTTTTCGCCGGAGAACTTTTCCGCATGTATTCGCGCTACGCGGAAATGCAGGGCTGGAAAGTGGAGGTCCTGGAAAGTTCGCCCACATCTCTCGGCGGAGTGAAGGACATCACCGCCGCAATTTCCGGCCAGAAAGTTTATTCAAAATTGAAATACGAAAGCGGAGTTCATCGAGTGCAGCGCGTTCCCGCCACCGAGCAGCAGGGCCGCATTCACACTTCCGCCGCAACGGTTGCCGTTCTGCCGGAAGCCGACGAAATCGATATCAAAATTGAAGCGAAGGATTTGCGCATCGACACTTTCTGCTCCTCAGGTCCCGGCGGACAATCCGTGAACACGACGTACTCCGCCGTTCGCATCACTCACTTGCCAACCGGCACAGTCGTTTCCCAGCAGGACGAAAAATCGCAAATCAAAAATCGCGCGAAAGCCATGCGCGTTCTCCGCGCGCGTCTTTACGAGTTGGAAAGCAACAAGCAGCACGAACAAATCGCATCCGAACGCCGCGGACAAATCGGCTCCGGCGATCGCTCTGAAAAAATTCGCACCTATAATTTCCCGCAAAATCGCATCACCGATCATCGCGTCGGCGTAACGCTCCATCAACTGGGCGACGCCATGGACGGAAAAATCGGCACGCTCGTTGACGCGCTTGTAACTCACTATCAAGCCGAACGCCTGAAGCAGGAACTCGGTTCCGCATAACGAAAGTTATCGTGGCGCAATCATTGCAAGGATTCGCGATGTCTCAGTCCGCCTCACAATTTTTTTCCGGAACTGTTGGCGATACTCTGCGCTATGGCGTGCTAAAGCTTGATCAAGCAGGCGTGCCTTCCGCTCCTCTCGCCGCGGAACTGTTGTTGATGCACGTCCTAGGCCGTGACCGAACATATCTTTACGCGCATCCTGAAAAGCAACTTGAAGCTGCGCAAGCGGAAGCTTTCCTCGCGCTGATAAACAAACGCTCCGCGGGAACGCCCACGCAATATCTAACCGGCCATCAGGAATTCTGGGGCATGGATTTTGAAGTCACGCCCGACGTTCTAATCCCGCGTCCTGAAACCGAGCACCTAATCGAAGTAGCCCTAGCCCGCATCGGCGAATCCCGCCGCAAAAATCCACTCCGAATCGCAGACGTCGGCACCGGCTCCGGCTGCATCGCGGTCGCTCTAGCGAAGGAATTTCCAAACGCAAATATTTTCGCGACCGACATTTCTTCCGCCGCGCTGAAAGTAGCCGCACGCAACGCAACTCGCCACAACTTCGCAAATCGCATCACATTCAGCGAATGCAACCTACTCGAAGGCATTCCCGAACACCCGCCACTAAACGTGATCGTCAGCAATCCGCCCTATGTCGCCCGCAAAGACGCCGCATCACTACCGATCGACGTCCGCGAACACGAACCCGCCATCGCGCTCTTCGCCGGTGACGACGGCATGGAAATTTATCCCCGCCTAATCGCCCAAGCGAAAACGCATCTAGCCGAAGGCGGCCTCCTCGTCCTCGAACTTGGCGCAGGACTTTTTGAACCTGTCAGTGATCTCCTCGAAGCGCGCACCGGTTGGACGCGCGTCAGCGCCACGCAAGATCTCGCCGGAATCGTCCGGGTAATTTCCGCTATTCGTATCTAGTTTTTCCGCGCACTCCGCAAAGTGTTAGAATTCCCCGCAGCAACTCCGAAGTTTTCTCTAAGACGTGCCAAAGCTAGCTCAATTCCGCGCAAAACACTCCAGCACGTTCGCTGATTCATCCGAGCCGCGCACTGCTACTCCAATTCTTCATCTCGACATGGACGCGTTTTTCGTTTCCGTCGAGCTGCTCGAGCGTCCCGATCTTCGCGGCAAAGCCGTAATCGTCGGCGGCCGTCCTGATGCGCGGGGAGTTGTCAGCGCGTGCAGTTATGAATCGCGAAAATTTGGAGTTCACTCCGCGATGCCGCTGCGCACAGCCGCGAAACTTTGTCCTCACGCGGTTTTTCTCGACGTGCGCCACACGCTCTACGAAGAATGGTCCGATCGAGTCGCCATAATTCTCGCGAAATATTCTCCCACCGTCGAAATGGCGTCCATCGACGAAGCCTATCTCGATCTCAGCGGCACCGAAAAACTTCACGGTCCCTCGCTTGCCGCCGCGCACAAACTTCTTTCTGAAATCACCCGCACCACCGGCCTTCCGTGCTCCGGTGGACTCGCCTCCACGCGCCTCGTCGCAAAAGTTGCCAGCGATCAAGCCAAGCCGCGCGGCCTGCTTTGGGTTTCGGCGGGAGCCGAAGCAATATTTCTCGCGCCGCTCAGCGTGCGCCGTATTCCCGGCATTGGCAAAGTTACAGAGCAATCTCTCAACGCGATCGGAATTTCCACCGTCGGTCAACTCGCCGCCATCTCGCTCGAAAAACTTCAAGAATCTTTCGGCCAGTGGGGAGACGCGCTATATCGCAAATCGCGCGGTGAAGACGCCTTTGAATTTTTCCTCGACGCCGAGCCAAAATCCATTTCGCACAATCACACCTTCGGCGTGGATACTGATGACGCCGTCGCTCTTCACACCACGCTCAGTCATCTCGGCCAGAAAGCCACCAAGCGCTTACGCGATTCAGGACTTTGCGCGCGCACTGTAACGCTCACCATTCGCTACTCCAGTTTCCAAACCACAACTCACGCAAAAACTTTTTCCGAATCCACCGATCTCGACGCGATAATTCTCGTCGCGCTCCGCGAATTGTTTGATGCGCGCTGGCAACGCTCTCGCAAAGTTCGACTCCTCGGCGCGGCGCTTTCCCATTTCACTCACGGCGAACAGCAGCGCAATCTTCTCGAAGGTCCGCGCAACGAAAAACTGGAGCGCCTCGCACGCGCTACCGATAAACTCCGCGACCGTTTCGGCTTCTCGAAAATTCAGTACGGCGGCTCGCTCGATCGCAAACCTGAATCCGACGACTAACTCTCGCCTCGGAACACTTCGCACAACGCCGCTTGGCGCATCCGCCCAAGCGGGCGGATAATCCAGCAATGGAACCAGCGCTCGATCCGCGCCAACTCGCAGTTCAAATTTGCGAGAAGCTTCGCTCCAGCGGCCATCAGGCTTTTCTGGTCGGCGGATGTGTGCGCGATGAACTGCTCGGCCGCGTTCCGGCGGATTACGATGTTTCCACTGACGCCGTTCCATCGCGCGTCGAGGAACTTTTTCCCGGCAGCCTCACTGTCGGCGCAAAATTCGGTGTCGTTGTAGTTCCACGCGGCGATCTCCACGTGGAAGTTGCAACGTTCCGCTCCGACGTCGGCTATTCCGATGGCCGTCATCCCGATCAGGTCGTCTATTCCAAAACTCCGCAAGAAGATGTAGCGCGCCGCGATTTCACCATCAACGGGTTACTCATGGATCCGGCCGACGGAAAAATTCTCGACTACGTCGGCGGCCGCGATGATCTGCGCGCAGGAATCATCCGCACCATCGGCGAGCCGCGCCTCCGCTTCACCGAAGATAAATTGCGCCTCGTCCGTGCCGTCAGATTCGCCGCGCGATTCGGATATCAAATCGAACCAGAAACTTTCGCGGCAATAAAAGAACTCGCGCCGCAAATCTATCAAGTTTCGGCAGAACGCCTGCGTGACGAACTCACAAAAATCCTAACCGAAGGCGCCGCCCGCCGCGGCTTCGAGCTTCTCGACCAAACCGGCTTGCTAC